>JAIRYY010000103.1 GCA_031267485.1 Tannerella sp. | reverse complement strand
ATGGCAAGTTATCTTGATCCTAAAAACGATTTGGTATTCAAGCGCATCTTCGGCAATCACCCGGATCTGCTGATCAGTTTCCTGAACGCGCTGATGCCTTTTGAGCCGGGACGCGTGATCGAAAGCATCGAATATGTGTCCAATGAGCTGGTTCCGGACAATCCGGCAAAGAAATTCTCGGTAGTCGACGTCCGCTGCCGCGACAACCACAATCGCCATTTCATTGTCGAGATGCAGATGGAATGGAGCGATTTCTTCCCGAGCCGCATGTTATTCAACGCCTCGAAAGCGTACGTGCAGCAGCTGGACAGCGGGAAGATTTACACCAATCTTCAGCCGGTGTATGCGCTGGCGATCCTGAACAGTAATTTCGACCGCAAGACGCCGGAATTTTACCACCGCTATCAACTTGCCAACCGCGAGAACACGGACGAGGTGATTGAAGGGCTGGAACTGATCATGGTGGAGCTGCTCAAATTCCGCGCCGAGAAGTGGTCAGACCGCCGCATGGCTGTGCTGTGGCTGCGTTTCCTGAAGGAGATGAATCACGGTCTGGAGTCCGTTCCCGAAGACTTTCTTACGGACGAATCCATTCACGAAGCGGCGGACATCTGCGAAAAAGGAGGTTTTACGGAGGCGGAACTTGCCGTTTACGAAAAGAACCGGGATACCATCCTGAATGAACTGTCCTTCATTGCCGACAGTATTGCGAGAGTGAAGAAAGGGCGCGAGGAAGGCCTTGCGATAGGGCGCGAAGAAGGCGCGCATGCGAAGACTGTTCAGTTCGTGCTCAACTGTGCACGGAAAGGCATGTCGAAGGAAGATATTGCCGAAATCGTAGACCTTTCCGCCAAAGAGGTTGCGACGATACTGGAGGAAACGGACTGAATCTTTTTTGTCAACCGGATAACCGGGTAACCGGGCAACCGGAAACTCACGGTTTTACCGATGAACCGGCTCTCCGGCAGCAATACGTCCGGGTGCATTTCAAATTGTCGTCTGCCGCTTTTTTGTTTTATCCGAAACTTGCACTACCTTTGCCGGCATGAAACGAACTATTATTAATCAACATTTATGGGATTCAACCGAAGAGAATTTATCAGGGCGGGAGGGGCCATGTTAGGGTCGCTGACCGCTCCGGCTGTGTTTGGGGGCATCACGGGCTGCGAGGCTGGCAGGGACGCGGCGGCGATGAGTTTTGCCCTGGAACATTTTGGGGTTACGGACAGCCAGCTGAAACGGGTACTGTCCGCTGCGCTTGAGAAAGGCGGCCATTATGCCGACCTGTTTTTTGAACACACGTTTTCGAACAGTATCAGCCTGCAGGACGGGGCGGTCAACCAGGCCTATTCGAATATTGACTTCGGGATGGGCGTGAGGGTTGTCGCCGGCGACCAGACGGGTTATGCGTATGTGGAAAACGTCACGCTCGAGGACATGCTGAACGCGGCGCGCACCGCCGCGCGCATAGCGAACGGTACGGCGGCGGCGGGGCCTGCCAGCCTGACGGAGGTCAAGGTGAAGAACAGCTTTTATGACGTCCGGACGGCCTGGGAGGAAGTGGCCGTGAATGCCAAAATGCCCTGTCTGCAGCGGGTGAACGACCGGATGTTTGCCGCCGACAAACGCGTGGCGAAAGTGTCGGCCTGGTTCAGCGACGGCACTTCGCATGTGATGTTCTGCAATTCCGAGGGACAGTATTACTACGATTACCGCCCAATGGCCGTCATCGGCGCACAGTGCATCATGATTGACGGCGAACGCACGGAGAGCAACAATTCGTCGCGCGCCCTGCGCATGGGAGCGGAATTTCTTACCGACGAACTGATTGACACGATTGTGGACGAAGCGGTGGAAAAGACGTCGATTCTGTTCCGCGCCATCAAGCCCAAAGGCGGGGAAATGCCGGTCGTGATGGGCGCCGGAGGTTCGGGTATCCTGCTGCATGAAGCGATAGGCCATGCTTTTGAGGCCGATTTCAACAGGAAGAACACGTCCATTTTCGCCGACAAACTGAATCAGAAAGTCTGCGACGCGAACATAAACATCGTCGACGACGGCACGATTCCGTATAACCGCGGAGCCGTCAACATCGACGACGAGGGCGCGGAGGGGCAGAAAACGTATATCGTCCGCGAAGGAAAACTGGCGAGCTACCTGCACGACCGCATAAGCGCACGGCATTATGGCGTCGAGCCGACGGGCAACGGACGGCGCGAATCTTTCCGCAGCATGCCGATACCACGCATGCGCGCCACGTACATGGAAGCCGGGAATTACAGCGAGGAGGAAATCATCGCATCCGTCAGGAAGGGCGTCTACGTGTCCAATTTCACCAACGGGCAGGTACAGATTGGCGCGGGCGACTTCACGTTCTTCGTCAAAAACGGGTACCTCATCGAGGACGGGAAACTTACCCTGCCAATCAAGGACATAAACATCATCGGAAACGGGCCGAAAGCCCTTGCCGACATCACAATGGTCGGTTCAAACTTTAAAATGGATGCCGGTTCGTGGACCTGCGGCAAGGACGGACAGTCGTGCCCCGTCACGCTCGGCATGCCGTCGGCCCTGGTCAGTAAACTTACAGTAGGAGGAGAAAGTTAACATGATAACAAATCAACAGAAAGAACTGGCCCGGAGGGCTATGGATTATGCGCTGAAAAACGGCTGCCAGAGCGTGCGCCTGAGCCTGTACAGCAACTCGAACACTTCGTTCGAAATACGCGACATGAAAATTGACAGCCTGCAGCAGGCTGCCGAAAACGGACTTTCGATACAGCTGTTCGTCGACGGACGCTACGGCGCCATCTCCACCAACCGCCTCGACGGGAACGAACTCGAACGGTTTATCAAAAACGGCATCGAATCGACCCGCTACCTGGCGGAAGACAGGGCGCGCACCCTGCCCGACGCTTCCCTCTACTATCAGGGCGGAGGCCCCGACCTGCAGCTCTACGACAGCGCGTTCGGCAGCCTGCAGCCGGACGGCAAGGTGGCGCTCGCCATGAAGGTATGCGACGAAATCATGGGCAAGGATTCGCGCATCGTATCGTCGGGCTCATACTATTCCGACGGCGACAGCTTCAGTTACCGCCTGGCAAGCAACGGCTTCGAGGGCGAATCGTCCGCCTCGTACTATGCGCTCGCGGGAACGGCCAGCATCAGGGGCGAAGGCGATGCCCGTCCGGGTTCATACTGGCAGGAATCGTCGCTGTTCCACGACGAGCTGAAAAAGGACGGCATCGGCGCTCGAACGCTCGAACGCGCACTGGGCAAGCTGGGACAGAAAAAGGTCGATTCGGCCAAAATGCCGATGGTTGTCGACTTCCTGAACTCGACGCGCCTCCTGTCGCCCGTCATCAGCGCCATCTACGGCTCGGCCGTGCAGCAGAAGAACTCGTTCCTGACGGACAAAAAGGGAGAGAAAGTGTTCGGCGACAGGATGACGGTCGTCGACGAGCCGCATCTCGTCCGGTCGTCGGGAGCGCGCTATTTCGACAGCGAAGGCATTGCGACGCGCAGGATGAACGTCTTCGACGCCGGCACGCTCTGCACGTACTACGTCGACACGTACTACGCCAACAAACTGAACACGCCGCAAACGGCAGGCTCGCCCTCCATCCTGACGATGCCTCCGGGAACGAAAAACCTCGAAGGACTCGTCGCATCCGTCGACAAAGGCGTCCTCGTCACGGGCTTCAACGGAGGAAACTGCAACCCGACAACCGGCGATTTCTCCTACGGAATAGAGGGCTTCCTCATCGAAAACGGCAAAACGACACAGCCGCTGAACGAGATGAACATCACGGGCAACATGACGGCGCTCTGGAACAGCCTGGAGGAAACCGGCAACGACGCCCGCACGACGTCGAGCTGGCGTATCCCCTCGCTGCTTTTCGACGGC
>JAIRYY010000091.1 GCA_031267485.1 Tannerella sp. | reverse complement strand
GGGCGCTCCCAGGTAGGAGGGTTTCAGGCCTCCCGTATCGACGGTGATTTTCTGCAGGACGATGCCGGGTTCCAGGACGCGGAAGCGCAGGGTATGGTTGCCGGGCGCGTCTATCGTATGGCGGGTGGAGGAGCGGATGATGCTTTCCGCCTGCCAGCGTCCCAGTTCGCCGCGGTAATGTCCGTTGAAATTGACGGTTTCCTCCCGGCCGCCATCGAACGACACGGCGTAACGCAGGCCCCTGTTGGCGTTGAAGTTCAGGGTCGGGGCGAGGAAGAGTTGAAGCTCGACCTCGCCGGCGGTTTCAAACGACAGGTCATATTCCAGATAAACCGCTTCGCCGGGTGACGGACAGGCGTTCTGAGGGAATGTCGTCACGCCCGATGCGGTTCTGCCAAAATCCGGGATGACTTCCCAGTGGATTTTATCCGTTCCGCGGGCGCGGGCGAACTGTTCCGCCTCTATCGAGATATGGCCGTTCCGCTCCCTGACCGGCTGCGTCTCCTCCGGCGGACGGACGTGGGAGACCGCCGGCATGACGCTGTGGACGGGCTGCTGCCAGGAGGTGTAGCCGATGCGTATCTGGTCCATCATGTGCAGCCACTTGCCGCCGGCTATGTCGCGATTGTAATGCTCCGTCAGTATCGAATCGCGCTCAAAGCAGCGTCTCGCCCTGTCCGACCATTCATTGGCGCGCACATCCTGCCGGGACGCGCAGAGGCGGTTCCGGGCGACGGCGTAATACATCTCGTACAGGTTACAGCATGCGTTGACGGGGAACAGCACCAGCTCGTCGAAGGCGTCCCGGCAGGCGGCGGGGAGGAGGTTGTACAGCCGCAGGGCGTCCAGCGCCAGCTCCCTGTACTCCCCGACCGCCGTTTCAAATTCGCCGTAATTCTCCAGGCTGTACGTGTTTTCATTCAGCAGCTCCGGCGACACGCGGCGGTTATATTTCGTGTAAAGGTTTATCAGGCGGGCGGCTTCCACCGCGTATTTTTCGCCGAACTGGGCGGCGCACCACTCCTCCGTATGACGCAGCAGATTGCCGGCATGGAAGCGGGAGGGATTCCAGGCCATGTCGAGGAAGAAGGAGATGGGGTACTCCATCGGTTTCAGGTCGCCCACGTTGACTACCCAGAGCCGGTCTACGCCGTGGCTGTACGTCAGGTTCATCTGCTCCCACACGCGCTGCACGGGACTTATGTTCAGCCATTTGTAATTGCGCGGGGCGCCCACGTAGTCGAAATGGTAGTACATCCCGTAGCCTCCGCCGCGCCGGGGAGCGCCGGGGTCGGGCAGCTTGCGCACGTTCCCCCAGTTATCGTCGCAGAGCAGCAGCGTGACGTCGTCGGGAACGCGCATCCCCTTATCGTAATAATCCTGCACTTCCTTGTACAGCGCCCAGACCTGGGGCGTTTCCGACGCCTTTTTGCCGGTGACCTTTTCGATGATTTGCCGCTGGTCTTTCACGATTTTTTCCAGCAGGGAGATGTCGGCTTCCTCGCTCATCGCCTCGTCGCCGTCGCCGCGCATGCCTACCGTGACCACGGTTTCATAATCTTTCATCCGCTCCATGCCGCCCTCCCAGAAATCGGACAGAACGGCGGGATTGACGCTGTAGTTCCACGCCCCCCTGCCGTACCGCCGCCACTCGTCGTGCGCGCGTCCGAGAGGCTCATGGTGACTCGTCCCGATGATGATGCCCATCCTGTCGGCCAGCGCGCCGTTCGACGGGTCGTCGTCATAAAAGGCGTTGCCCCACATGGCCGGCCAGAAGAAATTCCCCTTCAGGCGCAGAATCAGTTCAAATACCTTTTCGTAAAACCGGGCGTTGAATCCGCCGAACACATCCCGCGTCCAGCCGCTCAGCGCCGGCGCCTCGTCGTTGAGGAAGATGCCGCGGTAGCGGACGGCCGGCTCGCCGTCGGTATAAACGCCGGGCGTCACGTACAGATCCGTCTGTACGGCGACCGGCACATCCGCCCAGTAGTACCAGGGCGACACGCCGATTTGGGACGACAGTTCATACACGCCATAAATTGTCCCCCGGCGGTCGCTTCCGGCGATAACGATGCCCTTACTCACACCCGGAACAGGATTGTCCACCGTCTGAAGCAGGTATTTTTCATATTTGCCGGCAAGGTCTTTCCCGGAGATTTTGCCCTCCCCCGTCAGCCGGTCGATAATGGCCGACTGTCCCGCCGTCCCGATAATGACGGCGTAAGGCAAATATCCCAGTGGATGCTGCCCGGCCACCCGTCGGAAATCCTCATGCAGGCTGTTCACGGCGCGCTGAACGCCTTCGTCGCTGTCGTCCGTAATAATGGAGGCCGGCACGCCGTCCACAATCAGCGGAAAACCGCCGCCGTCCGCCACGTTTGTCACAAACTTTTCCGCTCCAGGCGCCGAACCGGCCGGCAGGCTGAATAGCGGAATGAAACATAAAACACAAATCCATCTGTTCATAATCTTTTATTTTAATGTGAATGTTATATAAATACTCCTTATTATACCGGTAAAGGAACCATAGCCTTCTGTTCCTGCCGGCGCGTATGTTGTACGTTGTATGTTGTAGAGACGCGATGCATCGCGTCTCTACGGTAATGCAATGCCAGGGCGCTGTATTTGCAAACGCATGCGCATAAATTTGCATCCGTGCCGTTTTGCCGGATACCGGTCCCCATGGGACGGGCGCCGTAGAGACGGGGCGCGCCCCGTCTCTACCACCTGGGTGGCGCGGACTTTCAGTCCGTGCAGCTGCGTCTCCGCGAACGTGCAGTGTATCCGCCTGCGCCCGGATTGCTTCGTTCCTCGCAATGACGGAGAGAGAGGTCGCCGGTACGGACAGCGGAGTTTGCGCCGTAGAGACGTAGCGCGCTACGTCTCTACCAACAACATATTGTCCCCGCAGGAACCATAGCCGTGCAAAGGGGCCTGTTCCTCCGTCGTTGCACTCTCTCCCTTCGTCATTGCGAGCGAAGCGAAGCAATCCAGGAACAGGCGACGACCCGGATTGCTTCGCTCCGCTCGCAATGACGGAGCGGAGGAGGCCGTCCGCAATGGCTGGAGGGCTGGTTTTGGTATTATATCGAGTATCCATTTAATATTAATTAACGCATAACCGGTGATTCAATATCGCCGCAAATCATGAAAATTGGCCGCAAATCATGAAAATTGGCCACAAATCATGAAAATTGGCCACAAATCATGAAATATGGCCACAAATCATGAAAAATGGCCGCAAATCATGAAAATTGGCCAGAAATCATGAAAATTGGCCGCAAATCATGAAAATTGGCCAGAAATCATAAAATATGGCCGGAAATCATGAAATATGGCGGCTGAAAAAACAATCATCATGCTCATTTTTAGCAATTAAGCAATTTACCACAGGTAATTCTACCAACATTTTGTCCCTGACGGAACAAATCGTGTACTTCCATCTGTTCATAATTTTCTATATTAATGTTAATTATTATTCAACAAATCATCCGCCGCGCAGGCTAAGAAAATATAGCTCGCCCCCAGGTTGACCACATATTCGTTTTCGCCCCAGAAAAACGGCCAGTCCTCCCTGTTTTCCGGGAAGTCCGGTTTCAGGAGCAGGACGCCGGGGACAATGCCGCCGGCAATGAACGTGAAGTCGGCGCGGTTGCTCCCGTACGCCACCCTTTTGGACGAGGCGCCGACCGCCGACACAAACGAGATGTCGCTGTCGGGATGGCATCCGTAAATATAGTTCAGTCCCTGGAAAACGTATTCCGGGTCGACAAGTTCCGGGAAGGAGCGGTGCAGCAGGTAACAGGTGATGGCGTTCCGGATGATGCCGCCGTTTCCCGCCCAGCCTCCGCCGGAAATAAAGACGCCGAAAGGATTGGCCTGCCGGACGGCGGCCATTTGTTCCATCCAGCTTTTCACCTGAGGCTCCACCCGCTTCCGGAACGGTTCATCCATATACGGGATGAGCTGCGCTGTCAGCGCGGCATACCGTCCGAACCGGCTTTCCGCTTCGGCATACAGTTCGAGGATGCGCGCGCGGTAACGTTCATCGCCGGTAGATTTCAGCAGCTCGGCGGCGGCGCGGAACTCCTCCGTCTCCAGCGCGCCGCCAATGGTGTTAAGACCCCGGACGGCGAAGATGTCGGGGGCATGGCTCTGTTCGTCCGCCCAGATTTTACGCGCAACTGTCAGACATTCGGCGGCCAGACGGCTGTCACAGTCTTTCAGGACGCGTCCGGCGGCGGCCAGCGCGGCCGCCGACCCGTAGTTCAGCGGCGTGGAACGGTTCGTGAACGCCCAGCGGTCATCAAACCGGCCGCTCGCGAACCCGTCCGACTGCAAACTGTCCAGACGCGGGTTGTAGACCAGGTTGTCCGTTTTTGTCATGCCGTCGCCCAGATGCCGGTACTGCCGGAGGTGCGCCGCAATGATGCCGTTCACGGCGTAACCGACGGCTTTCTGCTGCGCCAGCAGCTGCAGCGCGCCGTGTTCTATCTGCTGAAGGATGTCGGGCTTCCCGTCGGGGAGGTGTATCTCCACGTAACGGGCTTCCTGACGGACCGTCGTTTCGTCGCGCCGAATGTTGAAATACTCATACGCCAGCGCCAGGTCGAGGATGACGGCCTGCTGCGTCTGCGTGCGGATGTCGTAATCCCCCGCGTCGTACCAGCCGCCCGTGTTCAGTCCCGGAATGTGTTCCAGCGGACGGAAGCGGTTGCCGGTTGTCGCGCCCTGCGCATACAGGTCGAAATGACGGTGGTTGACAGGCGCCTGCAGGGCGTCGTCCAGGTGGGACGCGCCGTGCCACACGCGGTAGGCTTCCCGCACAAGGACATGGTCCATCTGAACGGGAAGATAAATGTCGAGCGCCGGATGCCAGGCGCTGCGGTAAACGTCCTCCCCGATGCGGAAAGGCGCCGTCAGCACATCGCCGTACTGCAGACGGTAGACGCCGGGCGTTTTCACCGCGGAAAAATCGAACGTGCGGTAATTGTAACGGAGGTATGCGCCCCATTCCTCCGGTTTTCCCCGTTGAATCTCGGTCAGGCTTCCGTTGCTTTCCACTCTCAGCAGCCGGACGGGCAGGAGCGTCCGGTCGTTCCTGTCCAGTTCAATCACCGCCGTTTTCCGCTGTGCCGGGTGATAGCCCGCCTGCGAATGGGCAATCGACGGCCTGCGCGTCCAGCCTTCGACCGTCCGCGCCGTGATGAACCATTCGGCTATCTTTCCCGACTGGCCCGGCGGCAGCAGGCTGCGCACGACAAACCAGCCGTTTTGCGCCTTGTTCCGTCCGTCGAACAGCAGCAGTTCGCTGTCCGGGCTGTCGATTGTGATATGCCGTTCCGGGTCTTCCGGCGCAAGGTCGATGCGGCTGCCCGAAGCGATGGGCAGAGGCTCGGTCTCCCCGCCGGCGGTTTCCATGCCGCCGCCCGGATAAAGGGGGAAAATGCCGTTCATCCTGTCCGTTATGAAAGATTTGCCGAAATAGGCGGAGGGCAGAAATTCGAGGTTCAGACCGGCGATGCCCTGCAGGGCTTCCGGTATCGGCCGGTCGGTATGGACGCTCACGCTGATGCCTCCGTCGCGGATTTCTCCCCGGACGGTGTATTGAAAATCGTGTTTGGAGTACCTCAATACCGCCTCGATGCGCTGATTCTCACGGTCTACGTTTCGCGCGACAAATTCGGGAATGGCGTCCCACTGTCCGGGCGTCGGGTTCAGACGGACGTCGCCGTTGGTGACCGTCCGCACGCCGTGGTGAATGATTTCCACTCCGCTTATTTTTGCGTCGTCGAACGAGCCGTCGTACCAGTTGCTGAAGACCATCACGTTCAGTCCGCGTTTCTCGAAATAGCCCGAATCGTTGAGCGTCAGCGCGCCGGCGGCGGACGGCGCGGAGCGGCCGGCACAGTCCGTTAACGCGATAACAGCGCCGGCCAGACAGATGCCTGTCAAAACAGTTTTATGTCCCATATCTCTTTAATCCATGTGAAATAAATAAAATATAATGGTTTCCCTGTCCCGGAAGGGACAGCATGTCGGCAGAAAAATTGACCGCAACCAGTTTCCCGCGTGCCGTCAGGTATGCTGTGTGACTGTCACCATATTCCGTACCTGACGGCACGGGATTAGATGTGCATATAGCGTTTTCTACCGACATTTTGTCCCGGACGGGACAAGGACGTCCCGTTTTTCTGTCCCGGCGGGACAGCATGTTGGTAGAAAAATTGACCGCAACCAATTTTCCGCGTGCCGTCAAGTACGCTGTGTGACTGTCACCACATTCCGTACCTGACGGCACGGGATTAGATGTGCATATAGCGTTTTCTACCGACATTTTGTCCCGGACGGGACAAGGACGTCCCGTTTTTCT
>JAIRYY010000015.1 GCA_031267485.1 Tannerella sp. | reverse complement strand
TGAGTAACATTGCCAAAGTCATATCCAGCATGCGGATTTATCTCAGCCTGCAGAACGTCCTTCTGTTTACCAACTACGACGGAAATCCCGAAGTGACAAATTACGGCAATTCCGGCGCGAAAGCCGGGCCGCTGGTTCCCAGTGTGGATTATTCGACTTATCCCGTCCCCCGGATATACACCCTGGGATTAAACATATCTTTTTAACCATTAAATATTCGAACAATGAAAAAGATACATCAAATTTATCTTATAGCGATACTGTTTTCGGGCGTGACGGCGAGTTGCCACGATGAATTAAATGTGGAGCCGCATACATTTGTAAGCGACGACATCTATTACAAAACCGAAAGCCAGATACAAAGCGCCGTGAACGGCGTGTACAACAAACTTCAGGATTTGTATAACGGAGGCGACGGCAGTTTGTACGCACTGACGGAAATGCGCGCCGACAATACCGCTTTTCAGTATTACGATTTGGATCGCGGGATTCAGCAGCGCGAAGAAATCAACGATTTCCTGATGACGGCAACCAACCTCTACAGCCGGTATACATGGGATAACCTGTGGAATGCCATACAGCAGTCCAATGTGGTCATTGACCATATAGATAATGCGACCTACAACAACCCGGACAAAAAAGGACAGTATGAGGGTGAAGCCCGGTTTCTCCGCGCCCTGCTTTATTTCCACCTTGTGCGGTTATACGGCGAAATTCCCTTGAGAGACAAGGCGACTTCCGGCCCGAAGGATGCATTCTCCGACAGTAAAGCCTCCGTGGAGGAATTATACTCCTTTATCATGGCGGATGTGGATTTTGCGATCGGCAATCTCCCCGCAAAATATACGGGAGCGGATGTAGGACGGGCTACGCAGGGCGCCGCGCTCACGCTGCAGGGCGAAATTTACCTGACGAGGCATGATTATCAGAATGCCGTCACATCCTTTAACCGGGTGACGGCGATGGGTTATGAACTGATGCCGGACTATGCCGACATTTTCCATCCGAATTATAAGAATAATGTGGAGTCCATATTCGAAATACAGTACAGCGCCTCCCTGAACCGTGCCAGCAATTATATCTATCAGTGGGGCCCGCGACGGGGAAGAGCCGAGCTGATCGGGGTCGGCGGCTCCGGAGATATTGCCGGCAGCAATTCTCCCACGCTGGATATTATCAACGCCTACGAACCGGGAGACGAACGGAAGGATGCCTCCATTACATACTGGGTAAGCGATGAAAACCGCACCTATCAGGAGTCTTTCGGCCCGGACATGGATTCGGCCGCATTCATAAACAAGTTCTATCATGCCGGAACATACGCGATCGACGGACGTGCGGACGAGAACTGGCCGGTGTACCGCTATGGCTACGTCAAGCTGCTGCTGGCGGAAGCGCTGAACGAGGCCGGCCGGGGAAGCGAAGCGCTGCCTTTGCTGAACGATGTGCGCCGCCGGGCGGGGCTTGCCGGTGTCAGCGAAACAGACCAGACCGCTTTGCGGGAAATCATCTTCAAAGAGGAACGGATAGAGGTCGCTTTCGAAAATCATCGCTGGTATCAGCTTTTGCGCACGGGACGCGCGATTGAAATCATGACCGCGCACGGTAACATGGAAAAGGCGCGCCTTCAGGCCGCCGCCGCGAGACTCCAGCAGGTCTGCCACCTGTCCAATGACGCATACAACATACAGCCCTATAAGTTATTATTACCGCTGCCGGAACGGGAATGTCGGCTGAACGGGTTTGATAATAACCCCGGGTGGTATTAATCACTTTTATCACGGATGCCCGGCAGCGACAAAACCTGTCCGGGCATCTTTTAATTTTAATCAACATGACAAATATGAAAAAAATACTTTTTGCAATCATGACCGCATGCCTGTTCATGTCATGCGGAGAAACGGCTGTAATCCGGGTTGACCGTCTCCGTTGCGGGATGCTGGAAAACCCCTTCGGGATAGAGGCCGCCACGCCCGACCTGAGTTGGGAACTGTCTTCCGGCAGTCGGGGCATCCGGCAGGAATCCCATCACATACTCGTGGCTTCGTCCCTGGAACTGTTGAATCTGAATCAGGGCGATGTATGGGATTCGAAAGAGGTCTCTTCCGTCGCATCCGTTTATGTGCCTTACGGGGGAAGGGAAACGGAAAGCCGCGCGACTTATTTCTGGAAAGTAAGGGTGAAAACCAACAGGGGCTATTCGGAATGGAGTCAGCCTGCCGAATGGACAACGGGCTTGCTCCATCCGTCCGACTGGCAGGCCGGATGGACAGGCCTGGACCGGAGTTTCCCGGATGATGAGCTTGAGGGGAGAACCCGGCTGGCGGCGCGTTATTTCCGTAAGGAATTTGCGGCGGAAAAAGACGTCCGAAAGGCGACGCTCTACATTTCGGGACTGGGACTTTATGAGGCATACCTCAATCATGCGCGTATCGGGACGCAGGAACTTTCGCCGACCCCGACCGATTATTCAAAAGTCATTAAATACAATGTGTTTGATGTAACGCCGCAAATCAAAAAGGGAGACAACGCCATCGGCGTGATTTTAGGCAACGGCCGCTTCTTCTCCATGCGCAACAATTACAGGGGAATACCTCCCATCCGGAATTTCGGCTTTCCGAAAATGATACTGCAGCTTGAAGTGGAATACGCCGACGGGAGTAAAACGGTTGTGGCCAGTGATGATTCATGGACGGTGACGGCCGACGGTCCGATTCTTTCCAACAGCGAATTTGACGGGGAAGAATATGATGCCCGGAAAGAATTGCGCGGATGGGACATGCCCGGATTCGACGACAGCAAATGGCTGAAAGCCGAGCCGGTGCAGTCTCCGGGCGGGAAACTGGAAGCGCAGCGTAACAGGAATATCAAAATCATGGATACGGTAAAGCCCAAAAATATCAGCGAAGTCAAACCGGGCACGTATATCCTGGATATGGGACAGAATATGGTGGGATGGCTTCGGCTGAAAGTCCGGGGTCAGGCCGGAGCGCAGATACGGTTACGCTTCGCCGAATCGCTGAAGGATGACGGAACGCTTTACATGGATAACATACGCGGAGCCCTGGTCACCGACAAATATACATTGAGAGGTGATGCCGAAGAGACGTGGGAGCCGTCGTTTACCTATCATGGATTCCGCTTTGTGGAAATCACCGGCTTCCCCGGCAAACCCGATGTGGACAGCTTCGAGGGGCAGGTACTGTATGATGAAATGGAAACAACCGGATTTTTCGAAACGTCCAGTCCGACAGTCAATCAAATATACCGGAATGCCTGTTGGGGTATTCGCGGCAATTACAGGGGAATGCCGACCGATTGCCCTCAGCGTGACGAACGCATGGGCTGGCTGGGCGACCGCGCCGTCGGGTCGCATGGCGAAAGTTTTATCTTTGACAACAACAATCTGTACGCCAAATGGCTGGATGATATCGAGCAGTCCCAGCGCGAAACGGGCAGTATCCCTGACGTGGCGCCCAATTACTGGAGCATGTATTCGGACAACATGACATGGCCGGGCGCCTATCTCATTATTGCCAACATGCTGCATGAGCAGTACGGGAATAAGGAACCGGTTGTCAGGCATTACGAATCCATGAAAAAGTGGCTCAATTACATGCGGGATACCTATATGGAAGATTATATCATGTTGAAAGACACGTATGGGGACTGGTGCATGCCTCCCGAATCGCCGGAGCTGATTCATTCCGGCGACCCGGGCCGTAAAACGGATGCCGCGGTGCTGGGTACGGCTTTCTATTATCGCATGTTATTTTTGATGGAGAGATTCTCGAAATTGCTGAATAAACCGGAAGATACGGCTGAATTTGTCAATCAGGCAAAGCTGGTTAAGGAGGCCTTTAACAACAGGTTCCT
This sequence comes from Tannerella sp., assembly GCA_031267485.1. Classification (GTDB taxonomy): domain Bacteria; phylum Bacteroidota; class Bacteroidia; order Bacteroidales; family Tannerellaceae; genus Tannerella. The sequence goes on along the minus strand of JAIRYY010000015.1, from coordinate 6,970 downwards.
CGACAAATCAACGGGCCGTTACAGCAACAACACCGTTACCGCCAATCTGTTGCCACTGTGTTACGGGATGACGCCGGAGGAATACCGGGAAGCCGTTTTCGGGAATATTGTAGATAAAACGCTGGGTGAATTTAACGGCCATGTGAGTACCGGTCTGGTTGGGATACAATGGCTGATGCGCGGACTGTCCGATTATGGGCGCGCCGATATCGCCCTGCAAATCGTTACAAATCGCGACTATCCGAGTTGGGGATATATGGTCGAGAATGGAGCGACGACCATCTGGGAACTATGGAATGGCAATACGGCCAATCCGGCAATGAACTCGGGAAACCATGTCATGTTACTCGGAGACCTGATTGTCTGGTTCTATGAATATCTGGCAGGCATTCAGAATGAGGCGGGCAGTACCGGCTTCGAAAGAATTTCCATGAAACCGTATCCCGTTGCAGGACTGGATTATGTCAAGGCCTCATACCGTTCCGTGCACGGCCTGATTGAAAGCGCATGGGAACAGTCCGGCGACACGTTCCAATGGAAGATTACGGTGCCCGGAAATTCCGTGGCAACGGTATATATTCCGGCCTCTTCCAAAAATCGGGTAACAGAAAACGGCAAACCCGCAGCTTCTGCAACAGGCGTGAAATATATGAGAACAGAAGGAGAATATGCAGTCTTCGAAGTCGGATCGGGGAACTACCATTTCTCAGTAAATAAATAAAAGCCTTATCCCGTCATTGCGAGCGGAGCGAAGCAATCCCGGTCATCGCCTGTGCTTGGATTGCTTCACTGCGTTCGCTGGTGATGGGACAGTGAATCCCTGCTGAGACATAACACAACCCCCGGCCAATCCCGTCATTGCGAGGTACGAAGCAATCCAGGCACAGGCAAGAACCTGGATTGCTTCGCTGCGCTCGCAATGACAGGGAAATACAATGCACAAAAATATCCCGTATGAAAGAACATTTCGGCGTTCAACGCTCAATCTGGAGACCTCCATATTTGAAACCGTCCACTTTTTTGACTTCGTAACCGGCAAACAGGCCAAGCCCGAAGGAGGCGCACGAAATGGAAGCGCGCATCAAGATTAGCGGCGAACAGCCGGCGAGCATCGACGAACTCGTCGATTAGTGATTAATGGGGATCCGTCATGGCGAGGTACGAAGCAATCCAGGCACAGGCGGCTGCCTGACAACCGTCCGGGCTTACACCGCCTGTGCATGGATTGCTTTACTGCGTTCGCAATGACGGGGCAGGGAGTGTGTTACGGTTTGCCGGGGTATATCTGCCACTTACCCGCACAAAATGTTATAGCTCCTAATTATTCGGAATCAGGTCTTGATTCCGACTCAATAGCGCCTGAAAAAAAGAATTAGGCAATAAAAATATTTGCCGCCCGTTATTTCAAAAGCAAAGCAAACCAAATTAAACATTTATGAAAAGGAAAAAAACGGCATTATTGGCCATATCATTGATTCTCGCGGCGACTCAGGTCGTTTCCGCTCAATTCACGACAGGCCTGAAAGCGGGACTGAACATCTCGGATGTCCATTTCGACATTCCGCTGTTGAACGACGAAATAGAATTTAGAAGAGGATTGAACATCGGCGTTTTCGGCCGTTATTTTCTGAATGACAGGTTGGACGTTCAGGCGGAATTGCTGTATTCGCAGCAGGGATACAGAACAACGACGCCGGTGACGGACGTGGGAGGAAACATTCTTTTAGGCGGATATAAATCCCTGGCTCATTATTTGAACATTCCCGTGCTCATAAAGTTTTATCCCGTAAGACGCATCTATCTGGAAGCCGGTCCTCAGGCCGAATTTTGCCTCGGCCATGCATATTCCGCCAGCGGAAAAGAAATGGAAGACGCATTGAGTGACGCCGGGTTTGAAAAGAATACGGCGGACTTGTCGCTGACCGGAGGCATCGGCCTCTGCCTTGGGAAGGGTTTTTCCGTAAACGCAAGATATTGCCACGGGCTGCTGAAAATGCCGTCAGGTAACACAAAGTATAATAACCGGGTCATTCAGTTTTCTCTTGCCTGCGATTTGTGGAGCTTTTAGGAAATTTTTTTTGAAAAAAATACGCTATATTTGCACGCAAAAGCGCCGGTAATGCTGTATAAAACAAAAGGAATCGTATTGCACACCCTGCCGTATAACGACAAATATATCATTATTAATATGTATACGGAAGATTTCGGACGCGTCTCTTACCTGACTTCAGGCACACACGGGAAGAGGGCGAAGGTGTCGCGCGCCCTGTTACTTCCCCTGTCTCTGCTTGATATGGAGGTCGAGCATCTGAACAACCGGGATATACACCGCATAAGGGAAGCCCGTTCCGGCGGTTCTTTTATGCGGCTGCACAGCCATCCCGTCAAAAATGCGATTGCACTGTTTCTTGCTGAAATACTTTACCGGGTCATACAGGAACGGGAATGTAACCGGCAGCTGTTCGACTATCTGTGCCGCTCCATCACGTGGCTTGAGATAGCGGACGCCGGGGTTGCGAATTTCCATCTTGCGTTCCTGTTCCAGCTGTCGGTCTACCTGGGCATCCGTCCGAACGGCCGTTCATACGCGCCGGGCTGTTTCTTCGATTTGCTGAACGGCGTTTTTACAGACCGCATACCGGCGCACGACCTTTATCTGAATAAAGAGGAAAGCGTCGTGTTTCAGCGTCTTCTGCGGATAAATTACGAAAATATGGCCGTCTATTCGTTTACCGGGCCGGAACGGACGGATATAATCCGGCATATCATACAGTACTACAGGCTGCACGTGGCTGATTTTCCCGAAATAAAATCTCTTGCCGTCATGCAAAGCCTGTTCAGCGATTAACACGTTCACCCTGTAACACCCATGCATCCTCCAAATCATAAAAAAAATAAGATATCATCAAATAATACCCCACTTTTGGGGTATTGCGGGAATAAAAACGGTTCGTATCTTTGTCGAAATTTATTTTTTACTAAAAACACATTGCAATTCATGAAAAAAATAACATTCACATGCATCCTTTCAGCTCCGGCGCTTTCTCTTTATGCACAGAGCGGCGCAGAGTCGCTGACCGGCGCCCTGTTCGGGAACGGGAAACTGCTGTACTGGGGTCTGGGAACGGCGTGCATTATCGCCCTCCTGCTGGCTTTCGGGCTTTTGATTTACCGGCACAGGTTCCGTGCGATGCAGGCCAGACAGCTAAACGGCGAGAAACAGCTCATTGCGACGCAGGCGGTACTGGACGGCGAGACGGCGGAACGTTCGCGGCTCGCCCGCGACCTGCATGACGGAGTAGGCGGCATGCTTTCCGCCGTCAAACTGAACCTGAACGAAATAAGGAACTCTGCCGCTCCGGGAAACGCCGAACAGACCCGTTTCGGCGACACGCTGAAGATTCTGGATCAGTCTATCGTGGAATTGCGGCGCATTGCCCATCAGGTGATGCCGGAAACGCTGATGCGCTATGGCCTGAAAACCTCCGTCGAGGATTTCTGCCATACCGTCCCCAATGCCCATTTTCAGTATTTCGGCAGCGAAGACCGTCTGGACTATCGCCTGGAGGTGCTTCTGTACCGCTGTGCCTGCGAACTGGTGAACAATGCCGTAAAGTATGCGGACGCCGCGGATATTCACATTCAGCTGATGATTGAGGACGGACTTGCGTCGCTGACCGTGCATGATAACGGCGTCGGGTTTGACCCCCTCAAAGACACGATCGGGACAGGGCTGAGGAACATGCGCACCAAAGTCCTGGCGTATAACGGGAATATGTACATCAAATCCGTCCCCGGAAAGGATACGGAAGTCAGCATCGAAATCGAAAACACGAACCGGATGGGCGTTTAGTTTTTTTATGTAAAAACACACACAATGATTACAGTACATATAACAGACGACCACAGAATGCTTATCGAAGGACTCCGCATTTTGATAAACGAATCTAATATAGCTACGGTAATGAGCGTGTCGCACTCCATCGCAGAATGTAGACGCAGCCTGGCGTTCAAGAGGCCGGATGTGCTGCTCCTCGACATTAAGCTGCCGGACGGAAGCGGGATTGATTTCTGCGCCGAAATACACGGCAAATATCCGGAACTTAAAATACTGGCGCTTACCACGCATGACGAATACTCCGTCGTCCGTCGCATGATGGGAAACGGAGCAAGCGGTTACATCCTTAAAAATGCGCTTTCCGAGGAAATTACCACCGGGATAGAATCGGTCATGAACGGCGAGGAATACTTTTGTGAGGAAATCAGCGCCATCATGAAAAAACAGAAAGACCAGGATGTATGGCTTACGGCGCGCGAGCAGGATCTGCTGCGCCTCCTGGTCGACGGCAATACCAATCAGGAAATAGCCGACGGGCTGTACCTCGGAGTGGAAACAATTAAAACCTACCGCAAAAACCTCCTGCTGAAACTCGGCGCAAAAAATTCCATCGTGCTGGCAAAAATGGCCATCGAAAAACAGCTGATATAAATTCATTTTTCCGCAGGAGATTCATCACGTTTTGTGTAGGAATATATAGTTCCGTCCGGTTAATCCCCCGGATTCCGCGGATTCTGCCCCTGAATGTCGGGAAAAACACCCGGATTCCGCGGAATCTACCCCTGATTGTGGAGAAAAACACCCGGATTCCGCGGAATCTGCCCCTGAACGCCGGGAATCTGTCGCCTGCCCGTGCAAAATGTTATGGAGTCGGGAAAAAAACATTATCTTTGCGCATTATTTTAAAGCTATTCACCATAACCGCCAAACGATGAAAAAGATTATATTAGCGTCCACATTTGTTTTTTGCCTTGTCCCGTCTGTTTTCGGCCAGGACTATTATACGCGGGAAGAACGTGATTTCCGGTTACGGAAAGCGCAGGAAAATATGCCGGCGCTGTCGGAAACGGTTAAACGGCCGGTGGAAATGGTTCATATCATGGAGGACAGTACGGCCTATCAGGGTTGGAGGGCTGTTTCCGATTCGCCGGTTCAGACTTTTTACGGCGTTTCATTAAAAGCTGAATCAAGCTTTGTCGTTGATTTCGGCGAACATGTGACCGGGTATTTCACATTTGCCGTCACGCCCATGAACCGCACGCCGGACGCGCCGGCGCGTATCCGGTTTACTTTCGGGGAAGTCCCGTCCGAGATAATGACCCCGTTTGATACTTACCGTAACGGACTGAGCCGCGCATGGCTTCAGGATGAAACGGTAACGGTGATGACCGTTCCCGACACGATTACCATTTCGCGAAGACTTGCCTTCCGCTATGTGAAAGTCGAGCTGATTCATGCGCCCAACTATGACTTTGCCATATCGGACATGTCGTGCAGGGCGGTTACATCCGCATCCTCAACGCCCGAACCGCTGCCCCCGTCCACGCCGCAGATCATAAGGGAGATTGACCGTGTGGGGCTGAATACGCTGAAGGAATGTATGCAGACGGTGTATGAAGACGGCCCCAAAAGGGATCAGCGCCTGTGGATCGGCGACCTTTATCTCGAAGCGCTGGCCAATACATACTCATACCGCAATCATAACCTGACGAAACGCTGCCTTTATCTAATAGCCGGCCTGGCCGACGGGAGCGGGTTCCTGAACGGGACGGTCTTTGAGCGGCCTCATCCGCATCCGCAGGCTAAACAGCTGTTAATGGACTACGCCCTCCTCTATAATGTGGCGCTTAAGGATTACCTGGAGGCGACGAAGGATTACGAAACAGCCGGCAACCTGTGGGGAACGGCAAAAAAACAGCTGGACATCATCGGCCTGTATCTGCAGGACAACGGCCTGATGGATTTTGAAAAGGCAAACAAAGAATGGTGGATATTCATCGACTGGCGCGACGGCCTGCACCGGGAAGTCGCATTGCAGGGAGTAGCCGTTTACGCATTAAAACAGACTTATGAACTGGCAGTCATGCTGGGCAGAGAAAAAGAACTCGCTCACGTCCCGAACATGATACGGAAGATGACGGACGGCGCGCGCCGGTATTTTTATGATAAAAAAACCGGCCTGTTTATCGGCGCTGAAAACAAACAGGTATCCTGTCATTCGCAGTTATGGATGATTCTAAGCGGCGTCGCCGATAAAGCCGAAGCGCAACGCGCGCTAACGGCGCTCCGCCGTACGGAAAACGCCGTACTCACCGGCACGCCATACGCCTTCCACTATTATATCCAGGCATTAATCCATTGCGGCATGAACCGGGAAGCCAAAGACGCCCTGATTGAATATTGGGGCGGCATGGTACGCAAGGGAGCCGATACATTCTGGGAGACTTACGATCCCGGAAACGACCTGATATCTCCCTACGGCTTCCACCCGATGAACAGTTATTGCCACGCATGGAGCTGCACGCCGGTTTACTTCATCCGTAAATATCCGGAAATATTCCAATAATTATCACCGTTTTTTTTTGTGTGAGGAATAAATGGTTATGCTGACACATTATCTCAAAATCGCATCCCGCAACATGCGGAAATACAGGACGCAGTTTTGAACAATATTGTTCTTACGAAAAGTGTGGCGATACGGTTGTTTGGGGATGTGGAAAAGGCCGTCGGCCGGCAAATAAAAAGTACATCGTACGAGGATCAGTCCTACACGGTTACGGCCGTAGTGAAAGACCCGCCAAAATCATGAGATGCAAACGAAATCTTTAAAAATAATTGTATAATTTTGCAGCCTGAAAAAAACGTAGAAATGATGAATAGAAATGAAGTTTCAAAAGGATTGCGGGGGATGCCGCGGGAGTATGCGGTGAAGGCTGCCATTATGCTCTTTTTACTTGTTTTTGCCATGCCCGCCGGCGCATGTCCGTACTGTATGGCGCCGCAGCGGCATGATTGTGCGCACGGCCGTGCTGTGGCCGACGAATGGGAACGTCTTCCGTACGGGAACGTCCGGATAGGCGGCGAAATAGGGCGGAGGATTGATGCTACCATTCACAACAATCTGGAAAAGCT
>JAIRYY010000006.1 GCA_031267485.1 Tannerella sp. | reverse complement strand
CGTGTACGGCCGCTATCCGATGCAGGACGTGGACAAACTGCGGAATACGGTTGCCGCGTGCCTGCGCAACTGCGACGAGCAGGGTTTTTCCGAATGCCTTGAGACGCTGCTGGCGACCGCTCCGAACGAGCTGAAGATGAACTGCGAGGCGCACTACCACGCGCTTTTGCTGGTCTGGCTGCGTTTTCTGGGCTTTGAGGTACATGCGGAAGTGTCGACGAACTTCGGCCGTGCCGACGCGGTCTGGAAACAGCCGGGCCTGACGGTCGTCGCCGAACTGAAATACCACAAGACAAAAGACCGGGAGACGCTTCTGCGGGAGGCGATGGAGCAGATACACAACCGCCGCTATTACAATCAGGCGCTCGGTCGCGTGCTGCTGCTGGGCATCGCCTTTTCGGGAACGGATGCCGGCTGCGCGATGGAGGTGGTGGAACGGGGAGTTTAATTATGAATTATGAACGTCGTTTAGCGATGGCATTGTCTGAAAATAATTGCTATACTTCACACGGCATGGTTATGAGCATTGCTTTTCATCATTATTGCATTCTCCCTCCCCTCGTCATTGCGAGCGTAGCGAAGCAATCCAGACACAGGCGACGACCTGGATTGCTTCACTGCGTTCGCAATGACGGGGAAATACAATGCACAAAAATCTTCCGCGTGAAGTATATCTTGTTGTTTGTGAATGTCCTTTATTTGTGCCAAATGGCGCTGTCGGAGGGCGTCCATATCCATAGAAAAGATTGTTTTCCCAATCCTTATTCTCCGTGGGAGATTCACCGCTTGGCGCTGTAAAAACTCCTATGGAATATTCTGGGTTGATTCCGTATTTTCTATTGGAGCTGTCTCGAAAGCCCTATTTCGTCATTGCGAACAAGTGAAGCAATCCGGGATGCCAGATAATGACCGGATTGCTTCGTCGTTCCTCCTCGCAATGACTATGGGATAAGGCTTTCATGACAGCCTCTTAGCTTACCTCGAACTCACGCTAACTCATAACCCATCGTTAAAACTAACGAAGGCTATACGGATTACGATATTTATATCCATACAGGCGATGATTTTCGGCCTCGCTGTCGTCGACGAACGTCAGGGTTGCGGGATCCCATTTGACCGGGCGTTTCAGCTCGGTGGCTATGTTTGCCAGACAGCACAGGGTGTTTGTGCTGCATCCTACCTCGACGGGGGCAATCGTTTTTTTGCGGGAGCGGATGCAGTCGACAAAGTTCTGCATGTGCGGAGGACTTACCTCATACTCCCCTTCTCCGACTTTCTTCTCCTCTTTCGGCAGCAGTTCCGGCTTGGAACATTCTATATAACCGCGCGCCACTTTCAGCCAGCCCTTGTCGCCGATAAAGCGGAGGCCCTGCGACTGGCTGTCCTCGCGGTAGGGCTGTTCCGTCATCACGATGCCGTTGGCATATTTCATCGTCAGATACTCCGCGCCGTCATATCCTTTGGGAATATATTCCACCGGGCCGGAGCCGTCCATGCCGATCGCCGCCTGGGCGATATCGAACATGTGAGCGCCCCAGTCGGCCGTAAAACCGTTACCTGTCTCGCAGTACCAGCGCCATGCGGCCCACTCCGTTTCGTTTTCCTTGGGATCGAGAGATATCGGAAGACACAGGCGGGGATGATAATGCACCTTCGGATCGCTCAACGGGCCGAGCCACTGGTTGAAATTGAGATTCGGCGGAACCGGCATCTCCGGCAGATCAAACGGTTTGGGAGGATTGCCCACTTTCGCATGTATCTTTTCGATATGGCCGATCTTACCGGCTCTGACCAGCGCTATCGCCTGCTGAAACTCTTTGTCGGAACGCTGCTGGCTGCCCACCTGAAACACGCGCCCATTGTCCAGCGCCGCACGCTGAATAGCCAGGCCCTCGGTAATCGTATAGGCCAAAGGTTTCTGGCAATACACGTCCTTCCCCGACTGGCACGAATAGATGGCCGCCAGCGCATGCCAGTGATCGGGCAGCGCAATCTCTATCGCATCAATATCCTTGCGTTCGAGCATGGCTTCAAAAAACTCATACGCGTCGCAACGCTGGCGCATACCGGCCGAAGCCTGCCAGTTTTTTACCATATCAACGAAGCGTGCCACTTTAATCGTATCGACATCGCTGCATGCGGCGACCTGCACGCCCGGGCATTTCGAGAAACTGTAAAAATCGCCGCATCCCTGACGTCCCAGTCCAATGAACCCCATTACGACGCGATCGCTCGGCGCGATACGAATACCATTCTGCATGGTCCAGCTCGGAAGAATTGTCAGTCCGGCGAGTCCCAATGCGGAAAAACCAATAAATTCCCTGCGGGAAATTGTCTTTTTTGCGTTTTCCATTTTCTTTTTCATTTTATTCCTTTTTTAAGATTTTGCCGCAAAGATAGTTTTTTTATACAAATTATTCTCATTTTCGCAGAAAATTCTCCTTATTTTTCCTGTATCGGTATGATATACTGTGTATAGAGACGTGGCATGGAAAAGATCAGCCGTCATAAAAAAATGAACCTTTACGATTGGCGGGAATAATTTTTATGAGGAAGCAGCTCGAAGCATAAATCCCGTATTTTCCTCCTTTTTTAATTATCAAAAACTTTCCTGTTCGGTACGGGCGATGATGTCGGCCTGCAGATCGGTGTTCATGTCGTTGAAATAATCGCTGTATCCGGCCATTCGTACCAGCAAATCGCGGTAGTTTTCGGGCGTATCCTGTGCTGCGAGCAGGGTGGCGGTGTCCACGATATTGAATTGCACGTGGTGTCCGCCGAGCGCAAAGTAACTGCGGATGAGCGATGCCAGTTTGGCGATATCTTCCTCTTTTTTCAATAATGCCGGCAGGAAACGAAGGTTTAGCAGGGTGCCTCCGCTTTTCACCTGGTCGAGTTTCCCCATTGACTTAATCACGGCTGACGGGCCGCGTGTGTCGGCTCCGTGCGACGGCGATGTCCCGTCGGAGATGGCGAAACCGGCCAGACGCCCGTTGGGCGTGGCGCCGAGCATTTTCCCGAAATAGACGTGGCATGTGGTGGAAAGCATGTTCATGTGGTACGTACCGCCTTTTGTGTTGGGCCTGCCGTCGATGGTCGCATGCAAATCGTCGTAGACCCTTACCGCTATTCTGTCCGCCTCGCTGTCATCGTTCCCGAAAAACGGCGTTCTGTTGATGATATACCGGCGCATTGGCTCCGCGCCCTCGAAATTGGCGGCCACGGCGCCGAGCAGCTCTTCCATCGTATATTTCCTGTCTTCAAACACATGCTTTTTCAGTACGGACAGGCTGTCGGACACCGTCCCCAGTCCCGTGCACTGGATGTAAGTCGTGTTGTAGCGCGGCCCGCAGTTGTAGTAATCCTTCCCTTTTGCAATGCAGTCGTCGATAAACAGCGAAAGGAACGTGGCGGGCGCGTATTTGGCAAACATGCGGTCGATGTAGTTGCTTACGCGCATCTTCTGGTCTGCGACGTATTGCAGCTGCTTCAGAAACGCGCCGTATAACGCGTCGTAACGGTCGAATCCGCGCGGGTCTCCGGTGCGGATGCCGACAAGTTTTCCCGAAACGGGATCATACCCGTCGTTGAGCGTTATTTCAAGAATCTTCGGCACATTGAGGTATCCCGTAAGCAGATACGCTTCCTTTCCGAAAGCGCCCACTTCGATGCAGCCGCTGCATCCGCCTTCGCGGGCGTCCCGCAACGTTTTTCCCTGGCGCATCATCTCCTGAATGTATACATCCGGATTAAACACCGAGGGATAACCGTATCCCTGACGGATCACCCGGCATCCCGCGCGGAGGAAACGTTCCGGCGTGCGGTTTCCGATATGGATGGAGCTGCCCGGTTGAAGAATGTGCAATTCTTCCACAACCTCCAGCATGAGATAGGAGACTTCGCTGACGCCATCGCTTCCGTCGGGCTTCAGTCCGCCGATATTGAGGTTGGTGAAATCGTTGTACGTACCGCTTTCCTTTGCTGTGATTCCCACTTTCGGAGGCGCGGGATGATTGTTCACCTTGATGAAAAAGCACGACATCAGTTCTTTGGCCTCCTCCCTTGTCAGCGTGCCTTCGGCAACCTCCTTTTCGTAGAACGGCGTCAGGTGCTGGTCAAAATGTCCGGGATTCATCGCATCCCAGCCGTTTAGCTCAGTGATGGTTCCGAGATGAACGAACCAGTACATCTGTATGGCTTCCCGAAAGGTGCGTGGCGCATGGGCGGGCACGCGGCGGCAGACTTCCGCAATCTTCAGCAGTTCGCGCCGCCTGGCCGGGTCGGTCTCCGCCACGGCCATTTCCTCCGCAAGGCCGGCATGCCGTTCTGCAAACAGTATGGCTGCATCGCACGAGATGGACATCGCCTGCAGTTCTTCCTGCTTATCCGTTGCTTCCGGGTCGTTCAGGAAATCGAGTTTTTTCAATTCTTCCGCTATGCGCGCCTTTGAATCAAGCAGTCCGCACGAGTAGATTTTCCCGTCAAGCGCCGTATGTCCCGGAGCGCGCTGCTCCATGAACTCGGTAAACAGTCCCGCCTCGTAAAGCAGCCGCCATGTTTCGGGCACATGGCCGAAAATCCGTTCGCGCATCGTTTTGCCTTTCCAGTAGGGAATCACTTCCCGTTCGTAGGCGTCAATATCATCCTGGCTGATGCTGTACCGCTGAAGTTCGCGCGTGTTGAGCACATGCAGGTCTTCCACGCTGTGGCACGTCAGTTCCGGGAAAGTGGGCACGGCTTTCGGCTTCGGCCCCCGTTCGCCGACAATCAGTTCACCCCTGCCGATGTGGAGGGCTTTCCGTTTGCATATTTCATAATAATTCAGCGCCCTCAGTACGGGAACAGGATATTTCCCCTCGTTCTCCCTGTAAAAGCGCGTTTCGATGAGCGCCCGTTCGATGGACAGCGAAGGCTCGGCTTCAAAAGTCTCCTTGCGTAACCGTTTGATGCGGTCGTTCATCCCCGGAAAATTTTCATGTTGTATCATCGCCTAAAAATTTATATCAGCGCGCAAACGTACGTAAAAAACATTGGTTTTACAAGCGTTGCAAAATAAAAATTCCCCGTCTGGCCGGCCGTTTCTTACGGCTTGTTTTCAGCCGGTTGCGAACCGTTATTTGTCCGGATCCGAGGGAACGGCAGCGTCAGCCTCTCCGGGATGCGGAGCCGTCCTGAACGTGAATTTGTTTTGCCCCACATAGCTGCACGCCACGGTGACGATCGTAATAATCATTTTTGACGGGGTAGGGTAGAAGCCCAGACCGTCGACCAGCATTTTCAGTCCGGCATAATTGATCAACAGATTGGTCAGAATAACCATAAGATAGCGGAACAGCTGCACGCGTCCGCGCAGGTCCGATGCCGTAAAAGTGACATATTTCTGCAGCAGGAAGCCCGAACATGTCACAACCGGGAAGATGATAACCAGCGATGCGATATGCGGGCTTATGACAATCGTCCCCATGTCAATCAGGCGGTATTGCAGGATAAAATTATACGCGAAAAAATACAGAACCCAGTCAAATACGACATTTGTACAGCCGCAAACGCCATACCGATATAGCCGGAGAGGCATGAACCTCCGGAATGGCGGATACGTGAAGTCGATCACTTTCTGAATATAATGTCCTGCTTTTGTCAATAATTTTCGCATAACGCGCACAAAATTACATTTTTTTTTCCATGTACGAAAACGTTTTTTAGTGATTAGTTTTTTAGTGATTAATGATTAACGATTAGTGATTAATGGATAGTGATTAACGATTAGTGATTAGTGATTAACTACCCGCTGGCGCGGATTTGCAGTCTGTGCCGATCCCGTATTTGATAGAACGTCACGTTCTGCAAGCCTGCGCCAGCGAAAGACAGCGCCTATCCACT
>JAIRYY010000351.1 GCA_031267485.1 Tannerella sp. | reverse complement strand
ATCGGTTTTTTCAATGTCGCCGGCAGTATCACGCCTTTTGTCTCAGGACTGGGAACGGCGGCGTTTACGATTGCGAATATGGCGGCGGCTGCCGTCGGAATCCAAAAACTGATTGCTTTCATCAAAACCCTGTCCATTGCAACGAAGATTCAAACGGCGGCACAGTGGCTGCTGAACGTCGCAATGAACGCCAATCCGATAGGCTTGATCATTACCGGCATAGCGGCTTTGATTGCCGGGCTGGTATATGCATGGAACAAGTTCGAGGGCTTCCGGAAAGTCGTGCTGGGCGTATGGGAGGTAATGAAAGGTTTTGGTAATATACTGAAAAACTTTGTTATCGACCGGATTAAGGGGATTATCTCCGGACTGGGAGCGATGGGACAGGCTGTCGTGAAACTGTTTTCCGGCGATTTCAGCGGCGCATGGGAATCCGCCAAACAGGGCGTCCGGGATTTGTCGGGCTTTGATGCAGCCAAAAATGCGGTCGTGAGTTTCGGCTCGCTAAAGGACGACTGGAGCGCCGGCGTGCAAAAGGGCGCGGAATCGTGGGCCAATTCCCATAAGAGCGAAGAGGGAAAAGAGAGCGAAAGTAAAGTCGGCCCCATTGAAAATTTCATGTCAGTCAATCCCCTGGCTCCGGTGAATGACGACAGAAAAACGACGGACGGCGGCGGGAACGACAGGATCAAAGGCTCCGGAAATGGCGCGACGCTGGCCGGCAGCGGCGGCAGCGGCGGCGGAAAAAGCGTTGTAATGAATGTCACCATCAATTTCAACGGACTGAAGGGGTCTGCACGCGAAATGGCGGAGGCGGTTGCAAGAGAGGTAAACAACAGATTGTCGGATTCATTAGCTGTGGCAGGATGACGGGGCAGGACAGGAACGGCATATTGTTTACGGCGGATATTATCCGTCATGTTTTCGGCATCAACAGCCCCGTGTATGTGCCGTGGGGACGGAATGTCCCATACGTGGCCGCTCCATACGAAACGGGCGGGGCGGAAGCGACAGAAAAAACAGGCGGCTATTCCGGCCTGCAACTGCTGCCCGAAGACAGCGGCGACATCCTGTATTCCGAATTTGGCGTTCCCGTTCTCGGCGCAATAACGTTTGAAGCCGGCGAATATAATACTTATAGCCGGAAGACGGGAGCCGTAGAGAAGGTGGCAATGGAGCCTTACACGCTCCCGTATTCCTGCATTGCGACCTTTTCCCGCGATTCGAACACGGTGAAAACGGATGTGCTGGGCAGTACCGGAACGGTAAAGGAGATATACGGCAAGGGCGACTGGGAGATAACGGTTCGCGGCATTGCCATGGCCCGCCGGAACGGCGGGGGGGCTACCGCACAGGAACAGATCGCCCGTTTGATAAAGTGGAATGAAATATGCGATTCCATTCCGGTGGTCGGCAGTATTTTCCGCGAAAAGGGCATCAGCAACATCGTGATGGAAAGTTTATCCATACAGCCGGTTGTCGGACGCTGGAACGCTATTCCGTTTCAGATTGAGGCAGTAAGCGACGAACCCGTTGAACTGTATCTGTTATGAGTACCTGTACGATGGCATCGGATATCGCTTTCCCGGAATCGCGCGGACGCGCCGGGTTCGTCCTCCGTCGCGTTACGGAGATTCATACCGAAAAAGGCTGGCAGGAATTTACGGGCATTGCCGAAATCGTCATCCCGCGAAACGTAAGGGACTTTAGCAGGATTGAAACGGACAGCCTGTTTGAGCCGGGCGACCCGGTAATCATAAAATTCGGTTACGGTTCCGGCGATTTGCCGGTCGAGTTTGAAGGTTATCTGTCGGACGTGTCGGACGGGATACCTTACCGGCTGAAATGTGAAGATGAAATGTTCGTGCTGAAGCGCGGTTCCGTAACGGTCAGCCAGAGAGGCGTCACATTAAAGAAACTTCTCGAAACGATCGCCCCCGGATACGCAGTGGAATGTCCCGACGTTCCGCTCGGAACGGTAAGGTACACGAATGTTGCGCCGATCGCCGTACTGGAAAACCTGAAAAAGGAACTGGGCATCCATACCTTTTTTATCGGCAGGGTTCTGCATGCGGTTGACAGTCATTCCCTGGAGGGCGAAACGCTTAATATATTGCTGGAGCGGAATGCCGTAAGCGAAGATTTGAATAAAAAGAGCCGGGCTGATGAAAAGGTACTCGTGAAATTCAAGTCGCTGCAGCGGAACGGGAAGTATATCACGCATGAGGAAGGCGACGCGAACGGAACGGTACAGGTCAGGAACTGGCCGTACCTGACGAAAGCGGAAATAGAAGTGCGGGCGAAGCGTATCATCGAATTGCAGAAAGCCAAAGGATTTGACGGTACAATCACACTCTTTGGCGTTCCGCGTGCGTATCCCGGCGTAAGGATTGAGATAAAAAGCCTGTTATACAAAAATATGGAAGGGGCTTTTCATGTGGACAGGATTGTGAAGGATTTTTCAAAAGGAGGCATCCGGCAACAATTGACAATCGGAAATAAAGCAGTAACGTAATGGATGAAATAGAAAAACTGGTAATAAGCGTCAAGCGTGTCGCGGACGGTGCAAAACAGGCGCAGATACGCTTTGTCGAATGTGTTTCGGTCGACTGGGAAAACCGGACGATGAGCGCCTCCGCTTCCGGCGACAAAGCGGAGTATCTTGATGTGGCGCTCGGATTCGGCTACATGGACATCAGGCCTGCCGTCGGTTCGGCATGCCTGATCGGAGTCGTCGACGGGCAGGAGACCGCCGCATTCCTTATTAACGCGGAAGAAGTTGATCTTGTTGAAATAAAATCCCGGAAGATCGTTTACAACGGCGGCGAAAACTCCGGACTCGCAAAAGCCGGGGAACTGACAAAAAAAATAAACGTCCTCGAAAGCGACTTGAATATGTTGAAAGGCCTGCTTTCGGCATGGATGCCGGTTCCGCAGGACGGCGGCGCTTCCCTTAAAGCTGTCACCGCATCATGGGCCGGACGCCGGATAGCGGAAACAAAGCCGGCCGATATGGAAAATTCCAAAATAACACACTGAGGATATGAGCAAAGGTATTTTACTGGACGCAAACAACGGTCTGAAGATTGAAAAGGGAACGCTGCGGATTGGCGAGCGGAAAATGCAGGACGCATACCTGGTTTTGTTGACAAACCAGGGCGAGTTCAAGCACGATCCGCTGGTCGGCGTCAACCTGAACAAAATGATTCGCGGACGCGAGAACAGGGAAAAAATCCTGAAGACCATCGAAATCGGACTGGAGCGGGCGGGCGTAAAATTCGACGACGTAAAGGCTCAATTCGGCATATTAATAAATAAAAGGAACATCACATGAAACGCGCTGTATGTATACGGAATCAATGGCTCGGCGATGTGGCGGTGCGCGAATCGGGCGACATATCGTCAATCGTGGAGATAGCGGCATGCAATAATATTTCAGTGACGGAAAGATTGACGGCAGGGGATGAAATCCTGATACCCGCACAGGCAAACAGCCGGATTGCGGATTATTTCCGGATTAACAACATATACCCCGCAACGGCTATGGAACAGGAACCGGGAACGCCCGGCGGCATCGGATATATGGCGGTGGGAATAACATTTACGGTATCCGGTTAGTGATTAATGGTTAATGGTTAATGAGCAATTATAAGACATGGAAAGATTTTTATCAATCATACGGGGCTGGCTAATGTACGCAATCGGCGCCATTGCGGCATACGGGCACGAACTGACGGGGATCATACTGCTGTTTCTGTTTTTCTTTGCCCTGGATTTTTTCACGGGCTTTTTTGCATCGCTAAGGCAGGGACTGGGATTCCGGAGCAGCAAGGCGCGGTGGTCGTTCGCCAAGTCGCTGTGCTATTTCGGAACGTTTGCTACGATCGCGTTCATGGGGCTTGCGCTGAACGA
>JAIRYY010000314.1 GCA_031267485.1 Tannerella sp. | reverse complement strand
ATGATTGCATCCCCGTAAAGCCGGCAGGCGCGGAAGTTGCCGGTAATTTGTTGTTGCCGGACTTGCGCATGAAAACACAGGATGTGAAATCCGGCATTTCCAACCGGTTTTGCCTTTCGCTCTTAAGTGCAAATCATTTTTCCCATTGATTTTGCCTTTCGCTCTTAAGTGCAAATCATTTTTCCAATTGATTTTGCCTTTCGCTCTTAAGTGCAAATCATTTTTCCAATTGATTTTGCCTTTCGCTCTTAAGTGCAAATCATTTTTCCGATTGATTTTGCATCAAGGGTAATTACCCTTTTCATTTTTCAGGTTTATTTTGCATAAAGGGTAATTACCCTTTTCATTTTTCCGGTTTGTTTTGCATAAAGGGTAATTACCCTTTTCATTTTTCCGGTTTGTTTTGCATCAAGGGTAATTACCCTTTTCATTTTTCCGATTGATTTTGCATCAAGGGTAATTACCCTTTTCATTTTTCCGGTTTGTTTTGCATCAAGGGTAATTACCCTTTTCATTTTCCGGATTGTCCTTTTTACGCCGGAACGGCATCTTTCCTGCGGCGGCGGGCCTTGCGGCGGACAGTTCGGCGGCTGATGAGGAACAGGGGCAGATAGACGAAAATGGCGACGAACGACGTGACGAGGCCGCCGATTGTGCCGGCGGCGAGGGGGAACCAGAAGCTTTCCCGGTCGAGGCCGACCATGAACGGGATGAAGCCGAGTATCGTGGAGACAATCGTCAGGAAGATGGGGACGATTTTGATGTTCCACGATTTGATGTAGGCTTTCATGCGGTTCATGCCGGGTCGGCGGTTGAGTATGCGGTTGTATTCGTTGACGAGGTAGATGCTGGCGTTGACGGTGATGCCGCACAGCAGGACGAACGAGGCGAAGCCGCCCTGGTCGAAGTTCAGCTTGAAGAGGTAGAACGTCAGGAAAACGCCGATGTACGACACCGGTATCACGAAGATGATGGCGAGCGGCTGACGGAGCGAGTTGAAAAGGATTGCAGTCATGAAGAAGATAATCAGGATGATGACGCCCAGGAAGAGGTATTGACTGTTGTCGCGGCTGTCCCAGAAGTAGTAGCTCTGTTCGCTCCGGGCGGAATATCCGACGGGGCGCGAGCGGTTAAAGTCCTCAAGGTCGCGTTCGAGAATCTTGTTGCCCTGCTGTGCGGAGCCGACGTAGTCGTACTGCAGGGCGAGGACGTACTGCTGATTTTCCTTGACGATGTTCTGCGGCGTCTGCGCCTTTTCGATCGTAGCGAGGTCGCCCGTCTTATAGTATTTGCCGTTCACCGTACGGCTCATTCCGGCGAGGCTCCACAGGTCGTAGAGGCGGCTCTGGACGGACGACATTTTGACGTTTTCGGCATGTTCGCCGACGGTCACGTATCCGCAGTTGATGTCACGTCCGAAGACGGGGTTTACGGAGGCGTACAGCTCGTGGGGCTGTATGTCCTCCGTCGCCATGCGTCCGCGGTCGAGGCTGAAGCTGTACTCCTGATAGTCGTCCTTGTACCACGAGAACTGTGAGTTGATGAAGACTTCCTTGATGCGGCGGTGCGTCAGGAGGCGTTTGCGCAGGCTGTCGGCATGGATGTAGAGGTCGTCGTAGTTGTATCCGAAGAGTTTCACCCGCATGCTGCCCGCCATCTCGCGCACGTCGTTGCTGAACCCCTGATCCTGCAGTCCGTACACGCCCCAGCTGCCTCCGCCCAGCTGCAGCGCCTTCGCGATGACGTTGCTCTTGAGCTGGTAGGGGAAGCCCGACCGGCCGGCCTCCTCCGTGAAGAGCACCTGAATGTTTGCCTGGCGCGGGTTGCTGATGTTCGTCTGAAACTGCCGAATCTCCCCAAACTGGCTCAGATAACTTTCCATCTGCTGTATGAGCCTGTTCATCTGCCGCATCATCGTGCCGTTCGGCATCGAGGCGGTGATGGTCAGCCGCGTCTCCTCGTTGCGGGAGAAGTAGCTGCCATTGAAAACCTTCTGCACGAAAAGGCGAAGTGTGCCGCCCAGCGATTTTTCGATGACGGGACGTATTTTTTCCTTGAAGACCTGCGACGTCGCAATCTTGTTGTAACGCCGGGCGAAAGCGCTTTCCCCCTCGATTTTTTCGGGAATCATGAATACGGGAAGCCCGAACGCCAGCAGGAGCGCGACCAGCGTGACGGGACGCAGACGCAGCAGCAGCCGTATCATCCGGAAATAAAACCGGTTGAAGTGGACGACCGCCCTTTTTGGCGAGAACCGCCGCCACCGCCACCGCAGCTGCCGCCGCCTTATCTTCATGCGCTCGATAACGGCGGGCACCAGCAGCATCGAAACCGCCAGCGAGACCATGAGATTAATCATCACCACGGCGGCAAAATCCTGCAGATTCAGCCGTATTTTTTCATTCAGGAAGAAAATCATGCCGAGCGCCCCGACCGTCGTGAGCGTGGCGGCGAGTATGGAGAGGATCACTTTCCGGTCGCGGTTGCGCAGGTAATGGTCCGCCATGATGATGGTGTTGTCGATGATAAGGCTCAGCGATATCGTGATGCCCGCGAGGGAATATATCTGTATCTCCAGCCCCGCCACGTAGTAAACGATGAAAGCGACGGAGATGTTGAAAAACAGACTCAGAATGATAAGCAGCAGATAGCGGACGTTGAACGTCGTCAGGAAAACGAAAAGCAGGAGGATAAGCACCGTGAGAAACGTGCGGATGTAAATCTTGTTGAGTTCGCTGCGTATATGCTCGGTCGCGTCGTAGTTGACGTGCATTTCGTAACCTTTCGGCAGCGACTGTTTTATCTCCGCAATCCTGTCCTTCACCTCCTGGCTGAGGCGCAGCTGATTGGCGTTTTCCGTCGCGGTGAGCGTCACATAAATGGAATTAAGGCCGTTGATGCGGTAATAGCTGTCGGGCGGCTCCTCGCGGTGCGCGACGGTGACAAGTTTGTCGAGGCAGACCATGCGCCCTTCCCCGTCCGTCAGATAAATATCCTCAGCATGAAAGCCGTCGCGCCGTTCCGCACCGTCGGCGCCGGTCGCAAGCGAAAGTCGCATGAACCGTTTCCCCGCTCCGTCATCCCCGACCAGCGCCATACCCGGCGATTCCTTCCTGCTGTACGCCTCGATAGCCTCGCGGAGAGCCTCGACGGTAATGCCGAGAGCATCCAGCCGGTTAATGTCGTATTCAATCATCCATTCCATGGGCGTCGCGCCGTATATGTCCACCTTGTATATGTCGGGTATCTGCGCCAGCGCCGGCTTGATGTGTTCCTCCGCGTACCGCTGAATGACCGGCGGCGAAACCATCGCGTCAATATTGTAGGAGATGAACGGGCGGGACGAATTTTCGTCCGGAAGATTCACGTAAATCACCGGGTATGAAACCGAGCCGGGCAGTCCCGGCCACGTCTGCCGCACGATGGTGGAAGCCTCGAACCGGACGATGTCCATCGGCGTGTGCCTGTCAAGTTCCAGCGTGATACTCCCGTAATTGTTCCCCGACGTCGAGCGGATATTTTTCACCCCGCCGATGCGTGCAAGCATAGCCTCCAACTTGGAAGTCACCTCCATCTCGACGATGCGCGCCGAACTGCCGGTCATGTTGAACCGTACCGTCAGGCTGGGCAGCGTGCGCGACGGCGCCAGCTTGACCGTCAGCGACGGTATGACCGCCAGCCCGACCAGCGAAACAGCCACAAAAGCAACTATAACAGTAAACGATGATATGCGCATTTCTTTAATTAAGAATTAAAAATTAAGAATTAAAAGACCTCTTCCGTCCCCGTCCCGCCATGTACGGAATATGTCCTCCTGCCACTCTCTCCCAATGTATCATAACCATTTCTTCAATTAAGAATTAAAAATTAAGAATTAAAAGACCTCTTCCGTCCCGCCATGGACGGAATGTGTCCTCCTGCCACTCTCTCCCCCCAATGTATCATAACCCCATCCATTACATAACCATTAAGTAATGTAAAATAAATAACATGTAAAGGATTCTCTGTCCCTGACGGGACAAGGGCGTCCCGTTTTTCTGTCCCGGCGGGACAGAATGTTGGTAGAAAAATTGGCCGCAACCAATTTTCCGCGTGCCGTCAGGTACGCTATGTGACTGTCACCACATTCCGTACCTGACGGCACGGGGTTGGATGGACATCCGGCGTTTTCTACCGACATTTTGTCCCGGACGGGACAAATCGTGTACTTCAGTTTGCTTATAACCATTATATTTATTTATTTCACGTTACTAACCACTAACCACTAACCACTAATCACTAATCACTAATCACTAATTACGAGCCATTCAACCGTGGTTGATATTGGCATGTTGTATTCGAAGTCATACAGCGTCAGTTTGCGTATTTTGTAGTAGTTGACCCAGTAGTTTTCGAGCGCCAGGATATAGTTGCTGCGGGCTTCCTGCTGTCGCTGGCGCGCGAGAGTGAGGGCGCTGATGTCGGCGCGTCCGATAATGAAACGCTGTTGCGTTCTGGCATACGCGTCGTCGGCAATCACAAGCGCTTCCTCGGCGAAAGCGATCTGGTCTTTCTGCATGTTGAAATCGCCGACGGTCATAATCACGTCCTCCTCCATCTTCACCTCCCCCTGGCGCGCCGTAATCTCCGTCACGTTCAGGTTGTTCCGCGCCATGTTGTACCGGCCGCGGCGGACGCCCCAGTCGACGAGGGGGATGGAAACGTTCAGCGAAATGATGTCCTGCCGTAGCGGGTCGCGGTAGACGCCGGACATGGAGCCGGCGACCTTGTTGAACCCGACGCTTGCGGATATCGAAGCGTTGAACATCGCCTCCTTGCCGGCACGGTCGACGGCCTGTTGCATCTCGAGGACGTTCTGCCTGTATCCGAGCAGGTCGGGATTGTTGCGGCGGGCTTCGTCGAGCGCCTTCTCGGCGGAAATCTCCATCGACTTGGGATAGCTCGGCAGCCGGAGGCGTACCGGCGTGTTACTGTCCATGTTAAGGAACGACGTCAGGGCGGACATCGCGCGCTTCAGGGAGATGTCGGCGTTCCTGAACGTGTTGACGGCGTTGATGCGGTCGAGCTTCAGCGTCAGCAGCTCCGACAGGCTTATGGCCGCAATCCCGTAGCGTTCCTCGCCAATCAGGTAAAGCGTGTCCGTATTGCGCACATTCTCCTCGGCGAGTTCATACTTCGCCTGCGCCATGGCCAGGCTGAAAAAGTAGGAAGCCGCCAGGCCCGCCGTATTTTCAAGGTCGCAGACAAGCTGTTTCTTCGCCTTTTCATATTTCAGCGGCTCGATTTTCTTCTCCCACTTGAAGGCGTTGTATCCGACAAGGTTCTGCTGGTAGCCGACACGCACGGGAATGGACGAGTATTGCGTGGAGGTGTTGTCGCCGAAATTGCGCAGGTAATCAAGGTTGGTGTTAAGGAAAAACGTGCCGCCCAGCAGGTCGAAATTCTGCACGACCGACAGTCCCCCGTAAGCCTCGAACGTCTGTTGCGGGCGGTAGATGTCGAGGTTCGACGGCGAATCGTAGCGTTTCACAATCGTGCGATTGTACTGCCCCGGCGTCAGGTTCAGCGTCAGGCTCGGCAGCCTGCCCGCACGGAACGCGCGGTATTCCCAGTATTGCGCCATGTAGACGTTCTTCGAGCGGAAAGCCTCGAGCGAACTGTCGACGGCCAGCGCTATCGTGTTCTCGAGCGTGAGAACGACAGGCGGCGTCTGCGCCTGCACGGCGCCGCCCGCCAGCATGATGAAAAGCGATATAAAAAAATGATTCCTCATAACCTTATTCTGTTTTGTTCGTATTCATTTGTTAACCGTCTCTATTCCGGCAGCGCGTCTCCTGTAAATCCACCAGTAAACAAGCGGGATGATATAAAGGCTCACAAGCGTCCCAACGATCATCGACGAAATCATGGCGACGGCCAGCGGCTTCTGTATCTCCGACCCCAGGTCGCCCGCAAACATCATCGGGACAATGCCCGCAACCGTCGTGAGCGAAGTCATGATGATAGCCCTCAGCCGCCGGTGCCCTGCCGTGTGTATGGCCTCCATGAGCGGCATCCCGCCTTTGCGCAGTTCGTTTATCATGTCAATCTTGAGGATTGAATCGTTGATGATGATGCCGCACGTCACGACGATGCCAATCGCGCTCATCAGGTTCAGCGTATGGCCGAAAACCCAGAGGCTGAGCAGTGCGACCGCCACGTCAATCGGTATCTCGACAAGCACGATGAGCGGCTGGAGAAAACTCTCGAACTGGGCGGCAAGAATGAAGTACATCAGCAGGATGGAAATAATCAGTACGACCGTCAGTTCGCCAAGCATCTTCCTGTTCGAGAAATAATTCCCCGAGAAGCTGACGTCCCATGACTTCGCGCCGCTTATCTCCGCTCTGGTCTTGCTCATCAGCTCTTCCGGGTCTTTCACGTGCCGGTAGGATACCGGGACATATTCCCCGTTTTTGCCGGCCACAATCGTCTTGAGGCCTTCCGTCGGAACGACGGAGACGAAATAGCTCAGGGGCACCTGTCGCCGCTCTTCCGAAATGCCGGCGCCGGCATTGGCATTGGTGCGGACAAGCGTTTTGCGCAGGATTTCGCCTATCGTCCGTTCCTCGCCCGTGATGATTATCGGCAGGTATTGCTGGTAGGAACGGAGCGTGGCAATCCGGTTGTCACGGAACGCCGTCCGGACAATCTGTTCTATGGCGGCGTAGGAGACGTCATAGAGGAGCAGCCTTTCGCGGTCGACATGAAGACTCATCTCCTTTTCGAACGTGACGCCCTCGGAGCGTTCGCCCGACAGTTCGTCCAGCCGTTTTTCAATATCGCGTATCTCGACGGCGTCCGGCGTCTCCTGTCGATTGCCGTAGTACAGCTCGGTCACGATGTCGGACTCGCCGGTCACGAAAATCTTCTCGAAAACCGTTTCAGGCGGGGCGAACGATGCCGTTGCCAGCGGATACCCGCTTTTTATCAGGGAATGGAGTTTCTCCTGCGTCCGTTCGGCCATCCGCGCGCTTGCCGCCTTCACGTACAGCTCGCTTTCGGAGGCCGGCATCTTGCGTTCGTTGTCGAGGATAAACTGCTGCCGTCCGACGTAGACGGAGTGTTCCAGGACGAGCGAATCTATCGCGCGGCAAAGACCGTCCATGCGCGAGCGGTTCTCGTCCAGATGGATGTTCTCGCCCCAGTCTATGTGCGTCAGCAGTTCCACCTGGTCGACGGCCGGCATGCCCGTCTTCGGAATGACGTTGAACAGTATCATGCAAAGCGGGAACACCGCAATGATGAGCGCTACGGTCAGCGGCTTGTGCGCGAACGTGAATCCAATCAGGCTGTCGTACCAGCCGTAAAGCATCCGGTTGAGCCGCTCCTGATATTTGCGCAGGTATCCGCCGAAATCGCGCCGGGTGAAACTTTTCGCATAAACGAGCCTGTAGAGTACCGGCATAAGCATGATTCCGGTGAAATAGGAGACCAGCAGGCCGACCGACACGGAGAACGCTTCGTCGACGAAAATGGCGCCCGCGATGCCGCTCAGGAAAATCAGCGGCAGGAAGACGGCAATCGTCGTCAGCGTCGAGCTTAACATGGGGGTTATCACCTCCGTCGTCCCGATGACGCAGGCCTCTTCGAGCGACAGCCCCCGCTCGCGGTACTGGCTTATGTTTTCGGTGATGATAATAGCATTGTCAATCATCATCCCGAGGGCGAGCACAAGTCCCGACAGCGATATGATGTTGAAAGACTTGCCGAAGAAGTAAAAAAACTGGAAGCACATGACGAGCGATACAATCATGCTGATGCCTATTATCGACGGGGACTTTGCGTCGCCGAGGAAAATGAACGCCACGATGCAGATGAGGATGAAACCCATCAGGAAATTCTGCTTGAGGTTCGATATGGTATAATCCAGCAGCTCCGTCTGATTGCGGTTGACCGTAAATTCGATGTCGGGATAAAGCTTGCGGAAATGCCCGATTGTGGCGTCAAGCGCCTTTTTCATGTCCTCCATGTTCTCGGCCGACTGTTTGATGATGGCCAGCGTCACGGCGCGTTTCCCGTTAACGAGCGAGAATCCGCGCTCCTCGCCCGGCACAATGCCGACCGAACAGAGGTCCTTCATCCGGTATATGCGCTCCGCCCTGCGCAGGTAAATGTTCTCGATATCTTCGGTCGTGCGGAGAAGGGTCGACAGTTTGACGTTATATTCATAATATCCGTTGCGGATAATCATGCTTCCGGCCTCTATGTTATTGTTCTTTATGGCCGTCTCGATATCCGTCAGGGTGATGCCGGCAATCTCCAGCTTGTCCATGTCGGGCAGAATCTGCACCTCCTTCGACACAAGCCCGGTAGCGTCGACCATCGTCACTTCCGGCAACTGCTCGATGCGGCGCTTTATCACCGTTTCGGCAAATTCGCTCATGGCAAGGAACGGTTCCATACCGGTCTTTCCATACGCCCCGTCGTCGCGGAGCGTCAGGTTGAGGTAAAACACCGGAATATCCGTGGCGCTTGCCTTTATCACCCGCGGCCGTTCGAGGTCGCGCGGCATGTAGTTCATGGCCGCGTCAATCTTTTCGTTGACCTCAATGAAAGCCAGGTTAATGTTCGTGCCGTAGTCGAAACGCAGGTTCACCTGCGCGCCCCCGTCGCGCGTCTCGCTTTTAATATCCCGCAGCCTGGTCACCTGCATAAGCTGGCGGCGCAACGGCGTGACGACCGTGTTTTCAAGTTCGCGCGCCGAACCGTTCGGCATGGAGACCTGCACCGTGATGTCGGGGATTGGAATATCGGGAAGCAGCGACACCGGCAGGGTGAAATAAGTAATCATCCCGATAATAACCATCGCCAGGAAAGCCATCAGCACGGCAACAGGCCGCTGTATCAAAAATTTAACCATAGCGCATGTCGATATTATTCGCTGTCGTCAGCCAGCTTCACATTCGTCCCGTCAGCCAGATGCTCATTGCCGCTGTATATAATCTCGTCGCCCTCCTGGAGGGTCTTGCCCGTCACGGAATACTGCGTGGCATTCTCAAAGCCCGTCTCCACATAATTCCACGCCGCCTTGCCGTCCTTGAAGGCAAAGACAACCTGCTTGCCCGTCCGCAGGACAACCGCCGACTTGGGAATGACCCACTGTCTGCCCAGCGAGCGGAACACGCTTATGCGGACATTCATCCCGTTGAACATCTTCGGATGCGGCTGTATGTACGCTTTCACGCGAACCGTACCCTCCTTGTCCACGCTCGGATTTATGCTCGCGATGCTCCCCGTGGATTCGATGTCGGGCGAGGCATACGACTGTATCTTCACCCGGTCGCCCGTCTTTATCAGCGGGAGTTCATTTTCGAGGATGCGGAAATCAACCTCCGGCTGTCCCTCGCCGATGACCGTGCAGAACGGCTCCGCGGTATTGACCGCACAGTACAGCTTGGCGAAAAGGTTTGCCACCGTACCGGCTATCGGCGTGCGCAGCGTCGCGTTGCAGAGGTTGTATTCCGCAAGATCGTACTGGATTTTAGCGCTGTTGTACCCGCTCCGCACATAAGCCAGCGCCAGCATGTCCTGCGGCATGGAAGCCGAATCGGCAAGCGAATACCCCTGCCCGATCAGCACATCCTGCAACTCAAGGTAAGCCTTCTGCAGGTTGTCTTCCGCCTGCCTGTAACTGTTCGACAGCTGAAAGGTGTCAAGCATGGCAATCTCCGCCCCGGCCGCCACCCGGTCGCCATTCTTCACGAATATGCGAACCGGCACACTCCCCGGCGGCAGCGAGGCAAACTGCAGTTCAGCCACCTGCTGCGCGCTCATGCGCCCGTTACTCACCAGTTCATGTTCAAAATCGACCGTCCGCAACGTCACCGTCCGCACCTCCATTTCTTCCGTCGGAAGAACAATTTCAACCGATTCCTCTTTATCCTCACTGTTTTTCTGTCCGCAGCAGGCAAGTCCCGCAATAAGAAACAAACCCGCAAAAAATTTCCATTTCATGTGTACATATTTAATTTAACCTTCCGTAAAAAAATCACTCCTCCCTGCAAAGAAAAGCCCCCAAATATAAAGCAAATAATCGGAACGAAGCTTCCTTTTAGCTTCCTTTTTTCGGAACAGACTCCGATTCCCG
>JAIRYY010000300.1 GCA_031267485.1 Tannerella sp. | reverse complement strand
TAAAAGACAGGGTATTCTCCGTTATAAAATTGTTTCTGAAGAATGAATATTCAATCGTACTTGCCGGTTTGGGCGCCGTCGTTCTATATTGTCCTACATAGGAGGGGGTATAAAACGTTTGGTTTTCTCCGCGATAATCTCCGCCAAGCATGGATTTGAACTGCAGATTTTTTGTGATGTCAAAAGTCAGTGCACCCCGTCCGAAAATCCTGAAATTATTCCGTTTATAGATGTTTGTTTTCATGATCGCTACGGGATTTTCGGCCAGGGCTCCGTCTTCGGGAGCGTTAGCGGTAAGCTGCGTACCGATAGCCAGAGTGCCGTCGTCATTATACGGTGAAAAAAACGGATACATGATTAAGGAAATGGCAAGCGGATTCTGGTTATTTCCTCCCCCTTCATTGTACGTATTATAGATTGAATAGGACGGATTAAGACTGACGTCAAATTTAAATTTATTGCCAAGTTTTGTCTCCAGAGAGAAAGAGGACGAATAGCGCTTGTAGTCTGTCTCGATAATTGTCCCCTGCTGATCAAGATAGTTGGCTGAAATCAGATAGGAAGTCCTGTCGGTTCCTCCAGATATGCTGGCGGAATAGCTGCTGACGGGAGCCGTCCTGAATACTTCATCCAGCCAGTTTGTATCTGCCAGCCCGGATAATCCCGGATTGGTAAGATAATGCAAACGCCTTTGACGTAAGTTCGCTCCTTTGGCGATTCGGGTAGCCTCGTCGTCATTTTCATTTCTATTGTCAGGATCTCTTGATACATACCCCCAATCCCTTGCTTCCGTCAGGAATTGAGCAGTCTCTGCAGCATTGGCTAATTCCAGTTTGGAAGATTGCTGCTGAAAGCCCGTGTAGTAATTAAATTCAACCTTGCTGCGACTGCCGGACTGTCCTTTTTTCGTCGTAACGAGAATAACCCCGTTGGCCCCTCTGGAACCGTAAATTGAAGCAGCGGCAGCATCTTTCAGTACATTGACGGATTCAATATCATTGGGGTTTATTGCATTTAATGCAGTCCCCTCCGACAGCGGAAAACCGTCGATGACAATCAGCGGAGCAATCCCGGCAGTCAAAGTTCCTATGCCCCGTATAATTATTTGGGGAGACTGATGGGGCTGTCCGGACGTTTCGTTAATGATAATGCCCGACATTTTCCCGATTATCTGCTGGGCGAAATTTGTGCTCTGCATTTTACCGAGTTCCTCCGATTTTAAAAAGGAAGATGAACCCGTCAATTTCATTTTGGATTGGGAACCATACCCTATGGCAACCACTTCATCCAGCATCTGAACATTTTCCGACAGGATGACATGCACGGGCCTGTCCGTAGAAAAGTTCCTGATTTCCTGTGTCACATACCCGATATACGACACCTGCAATACGGCATTCTCCGACACTTTCAGCGAAAAATTCCCATCCGCATCCGTAATTACCCCGTTGGCCTTTCCCTTCTCGATGACGTTTGCACCGATAAGGGCCTCTCCTCCGGAATCTTTCACAGTTCCCGTCACCTGTCTCTGCGCAAAGGCGACAAGCGAACCAAAGAAAATACACAGCATCGCGCAAGCGATTTTGCGCCATGTATTCCTTTTGACAACAACAAATTTAATTTTCATCATGTTACATTTTTTAGTTTAACATAAATAGATATATAAAGAATAAAGAAAAATACGCTTTTTGAGCATGGGAAAACGGCCGCACCCGGAAAGGCGCGGATATACCACCACCCGGAACTTTTAAAGATAAAGCCCCCGGTAAGGATTTAATAAAGAATAAAATTAAAAGATAGTTTTTTAGGAATTTATTATTTGCGTATGCGCGCGCGTATGCAAGTGTGGCTAATTTCTGATAAGCCTGCTCATCTCTCTCTCTCTCTCTCTCTCTCTGCAAGAATCATGCCAAACCCTCTCATCCAAAGGTTTGAATGAAAGTTATCCGTGATATGAGATGGCGAAAAAATAGTCATATTAATTATTGTTTTCATACATTTTACAAACTCTCCATCAAGTTTTCGCCGGCAAATATAAGTACATATTTCAAAAAAACAATGATAGATTAAAAAAATCATGTTTTTTAACTTTTTGGTAACCTATCGGTGCGGATATGTTAAGGGCGCCCCTTGTGGGCGCCCTTACATGATTACCGGGTGTTTTCTATTTTTTGGCCATTCACCGTAACATTTTTCAAAACCGGATTTTTGATAAAGTCAAACGGCTGTTTCGATTCTTCTTCCGAAGATATCTGCAGATTTTCGAGCGTGAAATCCGACAGTTTATATTGCTCCGATTCTCTGATATTGAAAGCCGTCCGGCTTTTAACCGTGATATTGCGCATGACAATATTGCTTGCCGACGAGGTGGGCGGTTCGTGTCCCTTGAGGTCAAAAAACTGTGTCCACGGGCTGATGTTCAGGAGTGTTCTGGTTGTGCCGGAGACATCTTCCACCAGAATATATTCGTGCTTCTGCGGCGTGTCGGGGCGCATTTTCAGCAGCAGGACGTTGTGGGCATTTTCAAACTTGCAGCGGCGCAGAATGACGTTGTATGTGTGAACCGATTCGCTGCCACAGGTCAGTACGGGACAATTTTCGAACGTATTGTCTTCTATAATGATATTCCGGTTTGCGCCATTGTTGGGGTCCTGGTCGGCCGTCGGGCCTTTTCCGCCTTTCAGCGCTATGGCATCATCATTGACCGACATATAGCAGTTTTTAATCAGTACATCCTGGCAAACGTCGATGTCGATGGCATCCGAACTGGGCGCCTTAACGCCCGAAGTTGGCGCAAAGATGTGCAGATTCAGCAGTTTCAGTTTTTCGCATTTGTAATAATGACTTGTCCAGAACGGCGAATTAATCAGACGGACATCGGAAATCTGAACGTTACGGCTGTTTGAAACAAACAGCAGGCGCGGGCGCTGCTCGTCCATATTGGTACACCTCGGATTCCACTGGCGACGCAGCCAGAATGCTTTCCAGAAGCGAAGTCCGTTGCCGTTTATCGTTCCCCTGCCCGATATGGTAAAGCCGTCCAGGCCGTCGGCATTGACAAGCGCCGCAAAATATTTAAGAGTCTGCCCTTCGATTCGTGTGCTGACAATGGCAAAGTCGGAAATATCATCGCTGCCCTTGAGCGTCGCCCCTTCTTCCAGATGCAAATGCACGCCCTGTTTGAAGAATAGAGAGCCGCTGAGAAATGTACCTTTCGGAATAAGCACCACGCCGCCACCGTTTTCGTGGGCTTTGTCAATAACCGCCTGAATCAGGGAAGTTTGAACTTCGGCGCTGTCGTTCGCAACGCCATGCTCGGTTATGCGGTAATGCCGGCCCAGCTTGTTGATGTCGGTTGGCTCTGTTTGCCGAAACCATTCCGGAACAGGCGTTCCATCGGGAAACAGGCCGGTTTGCGCGCTTAATCCCACGCGGGATTCCAACCCTGCAAGGGTTATCAATACGAGTAAAAAAATCTTTTTATTTACCATGACATTTGTTTTATTTGTTTTTTAATACTAATGGCGTTAATGTTACCGGCCCCGAAAGTCCGGAATCTTTGGGCGTCCAGCCTTTGGCCGAGAATTTGCCGTCTGTTCCCGTATTTTCCCTGAACCGTGCGTTGATATTGGTGTTGTAGAAGATTTTCCATTCCACGCCTCTTTTGTCGAGCTCGGCTATCCGGTTGGCCATCAGGTTCGACACCCTTACCGTCAGTTCGTCGCCGCCTTTCAGCGCTCCGGCAGGTATTTCAAGGCTGTACGGGCTGTTGACGAGCGTCCCCACATATTTTCCGTTAATATGCACTGAGGCGCTCTCGTGAACTTCGCCGAGGTCCAGAAGCCAGGCATCGGGAGTGGACGGCAAAGACGGTATCCGGGCCGTATATGCCGCCGTCCCGGAGAAGGCGGCATATTCTCCGCCGTAACTGTTCCATAGTACCGGCGCGTTAACCGATAATGCTGCCGGGAGTACCGGCCCGCCTTTCACGAAAGAAATATCCCAGTTTCCGGAAACTGCAACCGCTTCGCCGGAAAGTTCGTAAAAGGGATATGCGGCGCCGGAACGCCTGCCTTTGAATGTTTCGACTATCAGCGATTCGCGCGGTTTCATCTGTACATACAGTTCCGTTTGGCCGTTGTTCCCGCGTGTACTGGCATAGCCGTCGGCGCCGGTCATCGGGTTGTATAACGCGGCAGAGCCATAATCCGCGTTGAGCGTGAGCCATCCTTCAAACGGTTTTTCGGATGCGTTCAGGATGAAATAGTAAAAATTGCCGTCGTCCCTGATTCGCCGGATGCATTGAAGTCCGGCCGCATACATGCTTTCGGGAACGACGCCGGCTTCGGCCATGAGCGCGGTTATATCATCCGAAACAATGATGCGCCCTTTGCCATGCCCGGCAATCCGGATACGGCCGTTTTGCTCAAAAGAGAGATTTTCCTTCAGTGAAACCATCTTCCTGCGCGACGGTTCAAGGCCGGCCAGCCCCGGCACATCCGCCGGAAGCTCTTTACAGAATAATACGGTAGCGCCGTCGTGCGCCAGAGACATTAATTTTTCGAACGTTGCGGCGGGCATGTAGTGCGTTGCAGGCGCCAGGATGGTTTTGTAACTGTTGCCGCCCGTATGCAGCGTGGAATTGCGGTACAACACATCAAGCAGCTGTCTGTCCGATATGGCATCCCAGGTGTAACCGTTTTCCGTAAGCTCATTCACGTATTCCCTGATTCCCTGAAAAACCGTGTTGGTATGTGTGTGCCGGAGCATGCTGCGGGACGGAGCCGACCATTCGTCGGCAATCGCATAGTACACCAGGATATCGTTCGATGGCCTGCCGGACTGCAGGAAACTCTGTGCACGCGCCACAGAACGGTTGACCGCTCCGAAATCGTCGTGAAAACTGTTGGCCGGCTCAAAATGAACGGCCGCATAGAACAGCCAGCCCGGCCATGCGGCGTCCGTCGGAGAGTAGGCCGTGCCGTGGTAGAAAACATGATTTACCCCGGCCAGCAGGAACCTGTCGATGTTCGATTTAACGTCACCCAATGTTGACTCGAAATGTTCGCCCAGCCAGGTGGCCGATTCGGACGAAATGAGTTTCTTTCCTGTCACGTGCGCCGCCGAAGGGGCGCTCTTGAGATTCACGATGTCGTTCCCCTCTATTTCGGGCACATCGCTTGCCGCATACAGGTCGAGCAGATTGCCCGGCGAGCCGTGTGACTGATTCCGGATCCCCTTGCCCTGTCCGGCCGCCCAGCGCTGCCAGTTCCGGGTATATTTCTCAAGCAGCAGGCCGTTGATGGCCGCGCGGTAATCGTATATTACCCGGCTGTTTTTTTCTTCGGTATCCAATCCCAGCAAAGCCGGCAGATGTTCTTTCAGTTCGTAGCCGTTCAGTTCCCTGAATCCGGCAAAAAACTCCGGCGTCCAGTTCGATTCCCCCTGTGCGTCGTCCACCTCATACGAATCGTTGAAGAAATAACGCAGGTAACCGAGGTCGCGCCCCTTAAAAGCCTCATCAAACCGGGTCAGATATTTCTCCAGCGCTTCCGCGGAAAAATGGTCGATTACATTGCCTTCGCCGCCGGGGCCCGCGCGTTCCACCATTTTACCGTGATGACCCAGAAAAAGTGCGCATACCGTCCATTCGCCCTCGGGAGCAGTCCATTCGAGCCTGCCGTCGGCGACCCTGTCCGTGAGGTCTATGGATTCCGTAAAACCGTCCTCGCCGTTCCTGCCGGCAGTTACGGCAATAACCGGCAGTTTCTTTTCATAGCGCACCTGGTCGAACGCATATTCCTGCAGATTGGAGTTCGCCGTCACCGGCTCTTTAATGTCTTTTATTGTAACCCGTTTACTGCCGGCCGTGCGGACTATCGGCTGCTGGATGTATTCGACTGCTTCCGTCAGTTTCTGGCCTCCCTGCACCTTATATACTTTCGAAACCATATATTTGCAGGCTGTTTCGTCATCCACCCAGGGGCCGCCGAAAGGCCATCCCGACGCGTTGGCCAGGTCAACGCCCAGGCCAAGCCGCTGCGCCTCTTTGAGCGTATACGCGAGTTTGTCCATCCACTCCGGAGAAAGAAATTCGATGAACAGGTCTTCCTTTCCGCGGACGCCGTAAATCGGCGTGATCTCCACGCCTCCCAATCCCGCATCCCGGTATGCTTCGAGCGCTGCGGTAAGACCCTCTTCGGTAACGGCGCTTCCGTGCCACCACCATCTTGTCCAGGGCTTCGTTTCCCCGGTAACTTCCGGCCATTCGATTTTTCCCGTTTCGGAATTGCGGCTGCGCGTCGATTCTCCACAGCCGGTTAAACCGCTCATCAGGGCAAAAAGCATGAATATTGTTATCAGTCTTTTGTGTTCCATTTTTATCGTGATTGCATGCAAATTCATTGCATCATGGATGAATACCGTCCCCGATATAAAATCCCAAATGGGGAGGCTGATTATAGGCGACATTCTGCCAGGCGACGCTCAGACGGTAAACAGGGTCCTGCATCAGCGCCGGCAGGCGATACTGAGTAGGGATAACGGTTGTGAATATCATCAGTTTATCCGGTTCTTCCTGGTTATAATAAATGGCTTCCTCGCGCCAGTCTCCCAATAAATCGGCGCTCAGGCAGGGATTGTTTTTAGTCCCATTGATGGACGCAGCTCCGCAGGTCTTGAAATCGACCAGCAAATCGGTTCCGTTTCCGTTCCATTTCGCGATTTTTGTTCCGTCCAGCAATTCGTCCTGCAGGTCGCCATCCCAATATATGCGGAAATTGACGCTGGGTTTTTGAGTGGAAATAACTTCACCGTTTATGTTATAAACACTGTCGGAAGCGGAACTCCAAAATTCAAAGCCGCGATAACGGGGGTCTATGTCGGCGGCAAGTCCGCGCCCCACATCAATCGTTGTCGGTCTCCCGAAAAGCAGTTCTCCCGTCCGTGCATCACGAAGTTCCACGCCTGCCGGATTGGGTTTTGACTCATGTACGGTGAAAAATTCCAGCCCCTTGCGGTCGGGATTCAAATCCGAAAGATGATGGGCGTCGCCATGCCCCAGACCGGTAGAATACATCAAAACGCCATCATGGTCAATCGCCGCTCCGCCATAAATAATTTCGTCGCAGCCATCCCCGTCCGTATCCCCGACGGCAATACTGTGATTGCCCTGGCCGTAAGCGGTATTTTTCGTGTCTTTCTGCAAACCGGAATCATAGACCCAGCGTTCCGTCAGTTTGCCGTCTTTGAAATCGTAAGCGGCGAGCACGGCTCTTGTATAATATCCGCGACACATCACCAGCGAGGGATGTTTGCCGTCCAGATAAGCGATACAGGCGAGATAACGGTCGGAGCGGTTGCCGCCGGCATCTCCCCAAATGGCTCTCAAATCGTTGCCGCGCGGAGGATTGTATGGAATCGTCGTCGCGGCAGCGCCCGTCTTCCCGTTGAAAACGGTCAGATATTCAGGCCCGTCTATGACATGTCCTTTTTCGTTGCGATAATTCATATTCGGGTCATCCCTGTCCAAAAGAACGGCTTCACCCCGTCCGTCAATCGTGCCCGGAGCCGTTTTACAGGCAATTTCCGCAATTCCGTCTCCGTCCAGGTCATATACCATAAACTGCGTATAATGCGCTCCGGCGCGGATGTTCTTCCCCAAATCAATTCGCCACAGCTGCGTTCCGTCCAGTTTATAAGCGTCAAGATATACATTGTCGGTCATGCCCTCGTGCGAATTATCGCGCGCACGCGCATTCCACTTAACTACAATTTCATATTCGCCGTCTCCATCCAAATCTCCCACGCCGCAATCATTCGGCAAATAAGCCGGCGCATTGCGTCCGGGTTCGGGAGTCCCGGCTTCCGGCGCTTCGGGCCTGTTCATCCGTATGATTTTATACGGCTGTTCCCAGGGGCTGACCGTTTTTGACTCAGCCGCGACTTTGCCGGATAATGTTTTGACGGCATATCTGTCCGAAACCGTTCCGTTTTCATCCGTATAACAGGTCGCTTCCGATAGCGGCTGCTGATTCAGCAGGACGCCGTTTTTATAGATATTGAATGACTCGCCGGAAGAATCGCCGTCCAGCAGGCGCCAGCTCAGGAAAACTCCGTCAGCCGCTTTCACAGCGACAAGTCCCCGGTCCAAATACTCCATCTGTCGCTGCGAAAAGGACGCAATGCTTACAGATACAAACAAAATAATTAAATTCAATCGCTTTACCATAATTATATTTTATTTATCACATGCGAATCAGGGCATAAAATTAGGCAATCTTTCACACCTCACGCTGGATTATTGTATGAAAACCATGTAAATACATACACGGCATGTCCGGCAGCGCTGCATGCGCCCCAAAACGCGTCCGGCAGGCAAAAATAAACCCGTTTATTTTGTATTGCTCCCGGCTTGCACTATATTTGCAGCGAATATTAACAACACAACCTATAATATTATGACTAAAGAGGCTTATTTACAGATACTGTCGCATTTCATCCCGGAAGAAAATGCGGTGGATGCAACTCCTTTCGGCAATGGACATATCAATGATACGTTGAAGATTACAACCGCATCCGGAACGGCAGAATACATACTGCAACGCATCAATCACCTTATTTTCACGAATGTGGACATGCTGCAGGACAATATACGGATTGTAACGTCGCACATCCGGAAAAAACTGGAAGAACGCGGCGAAACGGATATAGACCGCAAGGTTCTTACTTTCCTGCCGGCAAAAGACGGCAGACAATATTATTATGACGGTGAAAATTACTGGCGCGTGTGCCTGATGATTCCCGGCAGCAAAAGTCTGGAGGAAATCACTCCGGAGCTGTCTTACGAGGCGGGAAAGGCGTTTGGAGATTTTCAGTCGATGCTTGCGGATATTCCCGACGGCACGCTTGGAGAAACGATTCCCAATTTTCACAACATGGAATTTCGCCTGCAGCAATTCCGCGACGCCCTGAAAACGGATGTTGCGGGACGGTCGGACAGCGTGGCGAATCTCGTTGACGAGATTGAAAAACGTGCGAAAGCCATGTGTGTTCAGGAGGAACTGTACCGCGAAGGCAAACTTAAAAAACGCATCAACCACTGCGACACGAAAGTAAACAACATCCTGTTCGACGATATCAGCGGGAAAGTATTGTGCGTCATCGACCTGGATACGGTGATGCCGGGATACGTCCTTTCGGACATCGGCGATTTCATCCGCACGGGCGCAAACACGGGAGCGGAAGACGATGCGGACCTGAACCGCGTGAACGTCAACATGGAAATATTCAAGTCCTACACGCGCGGTTACATGGAAACGGCCCGTTCGTTCCTCACTCCGACGGAAATATGCCTGCTCCCGTACGGCGGGCGGCTACTCACCTACATGCAGGCCGTGCGCTTTTTCACCGACTATATCAACGGCGATACATATTATAAAATACATCATCCCGAACATAATCTGCAGCGCACAAAAGCGCAGTTCAAACTGCTGCAAAGCCTGGAAGAACACGCAGCGGAAATGGATTCCTTTATGAATGAATGGCTGTAAAAAAAAACGGGGCCGATTCCCGTACGGGGTAGGGGAGTCTGCCCGTTTTTTCGTTCATATTTCCTTTTCAATCTTATATCTGTTCCGGTTAGGCGCATTGCGTGAAATGAGTTCGCCTATAAAACCGGCAAGGAAAAGCTGGGTGCCGATAATCATCGCCGCAAGTGAAATATAAAAATAGGGCGAATTTGTGACCAGCGGACGCAAATCGCCATCAATGATAGACATCAGTTTGGCGGCAAGCACGACAACTAAAGCGACAAACCCGATAAAGAACATGACACTGCCCCAAAGTCCGAAAATATGCATCGGCTTCTTGCCGAACTTCGACGTAAACCAAAGTGTGATAAGGTCCAGATAACCGTTGAAGAAACGGCTTATCCCGAATTTCGTCTTCCCGTACTTGCGGGCCTGATGCTGAACAACTTTCTCCCCTATCTTGTAAAATCCGGCAATCCGCGCCAAATACGGGATGTATCTGTGCATGTCGTTATAAACTTCGATGTTCTTAATGACCTCTTTATTGTACGACTTCAGCCCGCAGTTAAAATCATGCAGATTGACGCCGGAGAACTTCCGCGCCGTAGCGTTAAACAGTTTAGACGGAAGATTTTTCGTCAGTTTGTTGTCATAGCGTTTTTTCTTCCAGCCGGAAACGAGGTCATACCCATCTTCCCTTATCATGCGGTAAAGTTCCGGTATCTCGTCCGGGCTGTCCTGCAAATCGGCATCCATTGTGACGACAACATCACCCTGTGCACGCTGAAACCCGCATTGAAGCGCAGGCGATTTGCCATAATTCCGGCGAAACCGGATTCCTTTCACCTCCGGCGCCTTTCCATTCAACGCCTCAATTATATTCCACGATTCATCCGTGCTGCCGTCGTCCACGAAAATAATCTCATAAGAAAACCCGCTTTCGTCCATCACACGTTTTATCCATTCATGCAATTCAGGAAGCGACTCCGCTTCGTTATACAAAGGTATTACAATCGATATATCCATTCCTCGCTCAAATTTAACCGCACAAAGATACGCATTTTATTTTCTTTTCCGCACCGGCTTCCATGTTTTTCATAAGGCGTATCTGTTTGTTCGGAAATCCGTCGAGGTTATAATATTGTCAACCATCACAAAGTTTGCGAACAGATTTTCAGTTTTTTCCGCTGCAAAAGTAAATAAAAGAGCCGGTCGCGAAGCAAAAAAAGTTTGATATTTAATTTTTTTTATATCTTTGTGTCGACAAATTTCAATATATATTTAAAAAAAAGA
>JAIRYY010000218.1 GCA_031267485.1 Tannerella sp. | reverse complement strand
GGCGTGCCGGAAAACGAGTTGCAGCGCAAGTTCACCGACCTGCAGGGGTGGGTCAACCAGTATATCGCCTCAAAAGCCGGCGAAGTCATCCTGATGATAAGCGGCATCCCCCTGAAAATAAAATAACGCCCATTATCCCAACGCCACGTCGAGAATCATCATCAGGACGAAGCCGAGTGCCACGCCAATGGTGGCGATGTTGGAATGACGGCCGCTCTGGGCTTCGGGTATCAGTTCTTCCACCACGACGTAAATCATCGCTCCGGCGGCAAACGCGAGTAAATACGGCAGTACGGGCAGGGCGTGCGTTATCAGGAGAATGGTGACAATGCCGGCTACCGGTTCGACGACGCCCGAAAGTGCGCCGTTGAGAAACGCTTTCGCACGCGACTGTCCGGCGCTTTTCAGGGGAAGCGAGATGATTGCTCCTTCCGGGAAATTCTGAATGGCGATACCGACGGAAAGCGCCATTGCGCCTGCGGGGGAGAGATTCGATACGCCCTCCATCATCCCTGCCAGAACGACGCCTACGGCCATCCCCTCGGGTATGTTGTGGAGGGTGACGGCAAAGACGAGCATCGTCGTTTTCTTCAGTTTCGTCCGGACGCCCTCCGGCTCGCTGGAATTTACGTGAAGGTGGGGGATGATGCTGTCCAGCAGCAACAGAAACGCCATGCCGGCAAGAAATCCGGCCGCAGCCGGCATCCACGCGGCGGAAAGGCCCTGCTCCTCCGCCATGTCAATAGAGGGAATAAGCAGCGACCATACCGACGCCGCAATCATCACGCCCGAAGCAAAGCCGAGCAGCAGTTTCTGCAGACGCGGCGAAAGGTCGTCCCTCAGCAGAAACACCATGGCGGAACCCAGAAGGGTGCCGAGAAAAGGTACAAGCAGTCCGACTGCCACTTTCATCATCATCATTTTTCCGTTTTAATTTCCTCCAATCGAGCATGCAAATGTAATTCATATGGACGACTATTGCAAAACCGGGCGCCGTCTCTCCGGTTAATTCTTTTTATGGATACTCCTGTACGTGCAAAGGCCCTGTTCGGAGAACGAAGCAAGCCGGGTTACGCCTGTGCCCGAATTGCTTCGTCGCTTCGTTCCTTACAATGACGAAAAATATAATGGCTTATTATCAACGTATTAGCAAGCTGTTTTTTTCGTCTTTTTCCCTCTTTTCTCCGGCAAAGCTGGGGTGGGATCTCGCAATGACGAACCGGGACTTTTGAGACAGCCGGTTACGTCGAACTCACGTTAATTGAAAACGGGAAACGGGAAATGCAATGACTTGTCCGCATGTGCGGATGGCTTTCTGCCGGTTACATAAAAAATCTGCGCAAATCCGTTCAGTCTGCGTCATCTGCGTGCTTTTGAGCCGGCGCGGATTTGTAACTTGATTTGGGTATAAATAACAATAAAATTATCAGTTAATATGAAAACAACATTCACACTATTGCTCATCCTGTCGGGATTGTTTGCGCAGGCGCAAAACCCGACGGCAGTTGACACGGCGCTGACTGCGCGCCACGGCCCCGAAAACGGCTCGCTCGTGATTATCGGCGGCGGGGAGATTGGCGACGGGATATGGGACAGGTTCATCGAACTTGCGGGAGGGACGGACCGCGCGTTTTTCGTCGTCGTGACGAACGGCACGCCTGCGCCCTCGGATTACATCGCGACTTCGCTTGCCGGATTTGAAAAACGTCTGGGGAAAGACCGTTTCAGCGTTCTCAACCTGACAACCGTCCGCGAAGCCAACGACGAAGGGAATCTGCGGGATTTGCGCAGGGCAACCGGGGTATTCTTCATCGGCGGCCGGCAATGGCGGATTTCGGAAGTTTACCTCAACACGCTGGCGCATCAGGAGTTTCTCAACGTGACGGCGCGCGGCGGAGTGATTGCCGGCACGTCGGCGGGCGCCAGCATCCAGGGCTCGCTGCTCTGGCGGGGCGACACCCGCGGGCCGCACATCCTGATCGGCGACCATACGCAGGGACTTGGATTCCTGCGCAACTCCGTCATCGACCAGCACATCCTGACGCGCAACCGCCAGGCCGACCTGTCGGAGCTTATCCGGATTGCGCCGCAGCTTATCGGCATCGGCATCGACGAATCGACGGCTGTCGTCATCCGTCGCGACAGCCTCGAGGTCATTGGCAAATCGTACGTTGCCATCCACGACGCCCGGTCGCTCCCTTTCTTCCTCCTGAAAGAAGGACAGAAATACGACCTGAAGGAACGGAAAGTCATCCCGCCTCCGCGGCGTCGCGGCGGCACGCCGCAAACATCCGACGAAAAACAAACAACCCTTTAAAAATAAAACAAAATGAAACGAAGAATTTTCAAACAGTTAATGCAGGCGTTCCTGCTTATAAACGCAGGCGCCCTGTACGCCGCCGGCAACGACGTGAAAATACCCGAACCGAAATTCGGCAGTTACACGGTCGGCGACGATTATTTCCTGGCCAACTATACTCAGCTCATTGATTACTGGAGCAGGCTGGCGGAGGCGTCCGACCGCATAAAAATCGTCGACATCGGAACTACGCCGGAGGGACGGACAATGAAAATGGCGATTATCACCTCGCCTGAAAATCACAGGAATCTGAAACGCTATCAGGAAATATCCGTGCGCCTTGCCCGTGCCGAAGGCCTGACCGACGAACAGGCGCACGAACTGGCCGCCGAAGGCAAGACGGTTGTCTGGATTGACGGCGGGCTGCATGCTACCGAGACGGTGAACGCGCAGGCGCTTTTCCTCGAAGCCTACGACCTCGTCTCGAGCAGCGACCCGGAAGCGCGGCGGATACTCGACAACGTCATCCTGCTGCTTGTCCCCGCAAACCCGGACGGCATGGATCTGGTGTCGGACTGGTACATGCGCGAAAGCGACCCGGAACGCCGCAACATGGCCATCCCGCGGCTGTATCAGAAGTATGTCGGGCACGACAACAACCGCGATTCCTACATCGCCAACCTGCCGGAAACGGAGGTCATCAACCGGCAGATGTACATCGAATGGATTCCGCAGATTATGTGGAACCAGCATCAGACCGGGCCGGCGGGTACGGTGCTTTTCATGGCTCCTTTCCGCGACCCGTTTAATTACAACCACGACCCGCTCGTTTTCATGGGCATAGACCTGGTTG
Source organism: Tannerella sp. (assembly GCA_031267485.1). Classification (GTDB taxonomy): domain Bacteria; phylum Bacteroidota; class Bacteroidia; order Bacteroidales; family Tannerellaceae; genus Tannerella. The sequence goes on along the minus strand of JAIRYY010000218.1, from coordinate 391 downwards.
GCACTGCAATCCACAACCGCTTCCTCGCTGAGGGAATGCCCGGAGCGGTGATGAGGAACGCGGCTTCCTTTTCTACCTGGTTCAACGGCGGCGACAGGACGACGGTGGGGTTTCACAACCAGATAGGTCTCCTGTCGGAAATAGTCGGCAACCCGACGCCGATGAGCATCCCGCTGCTCCCGTCGAGACTGCTGCCCGGCGGCGATCAGCCGCTGCCCATCGGCCCCAGGCAGGAATGGCATTTCCGCCAGAGCCTGGACTATATCCTTACCGGCCAGCGTGCGATTCTCGACATTGCAGCCCGGTTGCGCGAAGATTTCCTGTTCCGCATCTACCGCATGGGGAAAAATTCCATCGAGCGCGGCAGCAGCGATTACTGGACGCTGACGCC
>JAIRYY010000181.1 GCA_031267485.1 Tannerella sp. | reverse complement strand
ATGACGGCTGGCGACGTGAAATACATCGACCGCAATGAGGACGGCAGGATAGACGCGGAGGACATGACGGTGATTGGCGACGAGTTCCCGCGTTATCCGTTCGCCGCAAGTGCGAATGTCGCATGGGGGGGGCTGGATTTTTCAATGATGTGGCAGGGTGTGGCGGATGCACAGACGCGCGTGTCGGGCGCGCTTGCCGAGGGCGGTAATTTCGAGGGTTTCACGCTGGATATGTTCGAGGATTACTGGACGCCCGAAAATACGGGCGCCCGCTTTCCCCGTCCCCGCAAAAGTGTGGATTACAACGCGATGATGTCGGACTACTGGGTGGTTGACGCCAAATACATCCGCCTGAAAAATATACAGGTCGGGTATACCCTGCCGTCCGCGCTGAGCCGGAAAGCCTCGGTCGAAAAGGCCCGTATTTATCTGGCGGGAAGCAACGTGCTGACGTTTTCGCCGCTCAGGGAGTGGGGACTTGACCCGGAGTATGTCGCGGGGCGTTTCCTGTACTATCCGCAGACGGCCGTATACACCGTCGGTCTTAACCTGACATTTTGATTTTATCGTCAATGAAGTATAATGTAAAAAATAAACTGTATGAAAAATAAATCTGTATATCTGTTCCTGGCATGCATCCTCGCGGGATGCGCCGACTTGCTGGATACGGTTCCTACCGACCGCCTGTCGTCGGAGGTTTACTGGCAGACCGATAAGGATGCCGAATATGCGGCCAACGCAATCTATCAGTTTCTGGAAAGTCCGGTAACGATACTGGGACGCGACGTGATGTCGGATATTGCGCGTTCCACGTTCGAAACTTCGGACGAGACGAAGGTGGAGGCCAGTATTGCCGACCCGCAGACGAACATCTTCCAGAACACGTGGAACGACTTGTACAAGGGGATACGCCGCTGCAACGATTACATGGCAAACGTCGACAAGATAACGCCTGCCGACGCCGCACTGGTCAATCGCGTGACTTCCGAAGTACGTACGCTTCGCTGTTATTTCTATTCCCGCCTGGTTTCTTATTTTGGCGACGTGCCTCTGGTGACGGCGCCTGTCGGCATCAGCGAATCGAAAACCCTTACCCGGACGCCCGTGGCTGAAATTTACGAATTTATTCACCGGGAGATTTCCGAATCCGCAGCTTACCTGCCGGAACAGACGAACGAAAAGGGACGCGTGACAAAAGGCGCCGCACTTGCAATCCTGGCGCGAACGATGCTGTTCGCCGCCGGGAATGTGACGGAAACAGACAGCCGCCCGGCTGTTTACCTTGAGCGCGCCAGAGAGGCGGCCGATGCCGTAATCGCTTCGAACGTATATTCCCTTTTACCCGAATACAAGGGACTGTTTACGTACGAAAACGAAAACAGCCGGGAAGTCATATTTGACAGGCAGTTCGTCAAAGACCTGCAGTCCAATTCGGTGATGAATAATTTCGGCGCCGTTTCGCTCGGTAATAACGGTTCGATGATGTCGCCGACGATTGTGCTTGTGGATGAATACGAAACCGCCGGCGGGAAAAAAATCACGGAGGATTCGTCCTACGACCCGGAAAATCCATACGTGAACCGCGACCCGCGGCTGGGCTACACGTTATATGTGCCGGGCAGCATTTTACCCAACGGTACGGTTTATGATTCGCGTCCGGGATGGAGCAGTTCCGCCGATGTGATTGGCGCAAGCTATCAGGTGTCCAAGACCGGCCTGCTTCCCCGGAAATACATCAATGCGGAGGACATCGGGCAGAGTAACCGTTCCAACTGCGGCATAAACCTGATATTGATTCGCTACGCCGAAATACTGCTGACGGCTGCCGAAGCCCGGATAGAGCTCAATGTGGAGCCGGATGTGGCGTTGAGGTACATCAACGAAGTGCGCCGGCGCCCCGACGTCGATATGCCGGCGCTGTCGGGCGTCGCGTCGCAGGACGCTTTGCGGCAGGCCGTACGCCATGAACGGATGGTTGAGCTTGGACTGGAGGGAAACCGTTTTTTCGACATCCGGCGCTGGAAAATAGCGGAAAGCGTCTGCAATGCCGACCGGATTACGGGTATGAGGTACGTGGATAAAAATTCGGGCGAACCGGTCACCATCACGACCGATTATTATAAAAGGTTCACAAAAAGAGACTATCTCTGGCCCGTGCCTTATAATGAAAGACAGTTGAATCCCGGTTTAACCCAGAATAACGGATGGAACTGACGATGAAAACAGCGATAACAAAAACGTTGCCTTTTGCTGCGCTCGCCGTCACGGCGGGCGCATGCGGCGGCACGGAAAAAGAAAAGGCCGACACGAATATCCTCGTCATTCTTGCCGACGACATGGGGTATTCCGACCTGGGATGCTACGGAGGCGAGATACGGACGCCCAATCTGGACCGGCTGGCCCGCGACGGAGTGCGTTTCAGCCGTTTCTACAATGCCGGACGCAGCTGTCCCACGCGCGCCTCGCTGCTGACAGGCCTCTATCCCCACCAGGCTGGCGTGGGGCGCATGACGTTCGATCAGCATCTACCCGGTTACAGGGGGACGATGACGCACAGCGGCGTGACCATAGCCGAAGTCCTGAGAGAATCCGGTTATCATACCGGTATGGTTGGCAAATGGCATGTCGCGGAAACGCCGCTCCGTCCCGATCAGCGGGAATGGCTTGCCCACCGGGTTTACCACGAAGAATTTGCACCCAAAGAGAATTACCCGACTTATCGTGGATTCTCGGATTTTTACGGTACAATCTACGGCGTGGTGGACTATTTCGATCCGTTCAGCCTCGTAAACGGCGAAACGCCCGTCCGTGAAACGCCGGATGATTATTACAGCACCAACGCCCTTTCCGACAGTGCGGTAGCCTATATAAAAAGGTATACGGATTCCGGCCGTCCGTTCTTCCTGTATCTGTCCTACCATTCTCCCCACTGGCCGCTGCACGCCCCGGAAGAGGACATCCGAAAATACGAAGACGTCTATAAGGCGGGCTGGGAAGCCATCCGGGATGCCCGTTACGGGCGGATGAAAAAAACGGGAATATTCGGCGACCGGGGCGACTGTCTCTCCAACCGGCAGTCGACGAAAGAATGGGACGCCAACCCGCACAGGGAATGGGATGCCCGCGCAATGGCGGTACATGCCGCCATGGTCGACCGCATGGACCAGGGAATAGGCCGGGTGCTGGAAGCCCTCGAGGAAGCCGGCGAACTGGACAACACGCTGATACTGTTCCTCTCCGATAACGGATGCAGTCCCGAGATATGCCAGGACTATCCCCCCGGCGAGAACGACCGTCCGGATATGCTGCGCGACGGTACGCCGGTGATTTACCCGAAAAACAGGGAAGCATTGCCCGGGCCGGAAACGACCTGCGCCTCCTTAGGCCCGGAATGGGCGAACGTGGCCAACATGCCCTTCCGTTTCTGGAAAGCAAAAATGTATGAAGGCGGCATCTGCACGCCGATGATAGCCCACTGGCCTGCCGGAATGGGAATAGCCCGGGGAAGCGTGACGGACGAACCGTGCCATGTCATCGACATCATGGCGACAGGACTTGACATAACCCGCACCCCATACCCCAAAGAATACAGGGGAAACGCCATCATCCCGTACGAAGGCAGAAGCCTGCTCCCCATCCTGAAAACAGGCCGGCGCGAAAGACATCCGGTCATCGGATTTGAACATTTCAACGAAAAAGCGCTGATGAGCGACGACGGGTGGAAAATCGTACAGCCCGGAAAGAGATCCGAATGGGAACTGTACGACCTGAACGCCGACCGTACGGAAATGCACAACGTCGCAGCGGAAAATCCCGAAAGACTTGCCCGCATGATTTCCCTGTACGGACAATGGGCGGAACGGACCATGGTCACCCCCGCTCCCGACTGACGCAGAAAAATCCCGCCGCAGGACATGACGAATCGCCGCAGGAAAACAGTGCGTGCGCGGAGGCCGGCTATCCGGCGGCGATTCTCATGGCGCGATCAATGGCGTCATCCATCTGTGCGATTGACGTCAGGCCGAGCGTCATGCAGTGGACGTTTCCCTGCGTCAGGGCAAAACGGATGGACTGTTCCCGTTCGTCGTCGGAGACGTGTTTTCCCTCGCCGAAAATCTTCATCCCGATGACGCCTTTCCCGTTTTCCCTGGCCGTGGCGAGAATGTTTCGGATTTCTTCCGGCGTCCCGTCCATATTGGTTCCGAACGGATTGATGCGCGCCATGACGACATCGACCCACGGGTTGACGGCCGCTTCCCTCAGGGCGTCGATGTTATGGCATGAGACGCCGACGGCCCTGACGATGCCGTCCTGTTTTGCCCGGGAAAAACCGTCCATGTAGTGTGTGCGCGTTCGGCTCCAGTTTCCGTTCGTCATGCAATGCATGAAAAGGAGGTCGATATAGTCCGTACCCACCTCTTTCCGGTAGCGGTCAATGTTTTCGGAGACGGACTCCAATTTGTCCGAGCCATCCTCCTGCGTCCACATTTTGGAGAGCAGCGTAATGTTTTCGCGGGGCAGCGTCCTGATGGCTTCCCCGACAAAAGGCATCGACCCGTATCCGTCGGCCATGTCGTAAAACCGGATGCCGCGTTCGTAGGCATGGCGGGCAAGCTGCACGAAATGTTCCATGCCCTGACGCGTCTGGTCGGAGGACTTGTTGAATCCGTGCGTACCTGTCCCCATCGCTATCCGGGAGACCGTCAGGCCGCTGTTCCCAAGTTTCACCCGGTCGACGAAAGCGCCGCCGGCCGCCGGCGCCGCATTTGCCCGGCCGGACTGCAGGATGGATATCCCGGCAAGTCCGGCAACGCCTGATTTGATAAATTCACGTCTGTTCATCTGTTTCATAGTATATATATATAATGTATATGTAAAATGTCAGCGTACTCCGGCCACATTCATTCTGAGGCTGTAGAAATACTCCGTCGCTGTAATGAAGAGTGTTTTCATGTCTTTTCCCCCGAAACACACATTGGCCGTCCAGCCGGCTTCCACGGGAATGTGCGCAATCTGTCGGCCTGCGGGGTCGAAGACCGTCACGCCCTTGCCCGTCAGGTAGATATTGCCGTCACGGTCCGTCGTCATACCGTCGGAACCCATCGGCGCGAAAAGTTTTTTATTAGCCAGGGTTGCATCCGGCTGTATCTCATAGACATAAGTCTTGCCGGCCTTTATATCGGCCACATAAAGGAGCCTGCCGTCCGGGCTTCCGATGATACCGTTGGGCTTTTCCAGGTCGGTGGCCACCCGGATTAATTTCCCGTAATCGGGCGAGAGGTAGTAGACGTGCTCTCCGTCCTGCTGCATTTCGGGCGTGCGCGTCCAGTAATCGCGCCTGTACAGCGGGTCGGTGAAATAAATCCCCCCGCCGGGGTGTATCCACAAATCGTTCGGGCCATTCAGTTTCCTGCCTTCGAAACCGGCGACCGTCACGCGGTGGCCGCCTTTCATGTCGAACTCCCATATTTCGTTGTCCATGTCCGAGCATGAGAGCAAACGGTTTTCCCGGTCGAAATAAAGTCCGTTCGCACGTCCGGTATTGTCGTCAAAAACGGACAGCTTTTCGTCGTCGGCCGACCATTTCAGTATCCGGTTGTTCGGCTGGTCGGTAAAATACACATTCCCGTCCCGGTCGACGGCGGGGCCTTCCGTAAAGCGAAAGCCGCCGGCCAGCAGGGTTACTTTTGCGCCCGGCGCAACGGGGGAGTCCCGTGCGGCGGCGTCATCTTTTTCCTGTGCGGAAATCAGGTTCATGGTTGAAATGACTGTAATGAGTAAAACGGTAAATTTTGACATAATTGTGACTTTTTAATGTAATATGATTCCATTCCGCAAATATATGAATATTTTTTCAGGAATGGCCGGACAGTCGTAAATTTTATCCAAAAAGAGATAATATGTTAACATGCCTGTAATATTATCAAAATACTTTTGTCCCGTCGAAATTCAATATTTATTTTTAAATAAGTTTCTTATGAACAAAAGCAGATTTTTTATCGGTTGGAGCATGAGGCGGAGAATTATTTTGGCCTTATGCGCGTGTATTTATTCTCTTGCGATGGTGGCGCAGGGCGGCGGGTTTGGCGTGTCCGGCACGGTGGTCGATGTCGCCGGCGAGCCGCTGCCGGGCGTGAACATTCGCGTCAAGGGGACGCAAACGGGCGTCATAAGCGGCGCGAACGGCGATTATTCCGTCGATGTGCCCGGCGCGGGCAGCGTGCTCGTCTTTTCGTATGTGGGATTTGTCCCGCAGGAAATGGCGGTGGACGGCCGGCGGGAGATTCAGGTCGTTTTGAGCGAGGACGTCCGCGACATGGACGAGGTCGTGGTGGTGGGCTATCAGAGTATCCGGAAGTCGCACCTTACCGGGGCTGTATCGAGCGTCAAGGGCGGCGAACTGAACCTGACGGCCCCGTCCGTCGGACAGAGTCTGGTGGGGAAGGTCGCCGGCGTGCAGATTTCGCAGGTTGGCGGCGCTCCGTACAACAGCGCGAAAATCAGGGTGCGCGGGACGGTTTCGGTCAATGCTTCGTCCGATCCGCTGTACGTCATTGACGGTTATCCGTCGAACGCCGACCTCTTTCTCGACCCGGAAGACATCGAATCCATCGAGATACTGAAGGACGCGGCTTCGGCGGCGATTTACGGTTCGCGGGCTTCGGGAGGCGTGGTGATGATTACGACGAAACGCGGACGCGACGGCAAAGCGCGGGTTGACGTCAATTACCAGCATACGGTGGGGCAGTTGAGCAAAAAAGTGGACCTGCTCAACGCGCGTGAATTTACCGAACTCTTCGTCGACGGGCATAATAATGCATATCGCGACCTGCTCATCAATGCGGGCAAGCCGTGGGATGATTCCTACAGGGGCGACACCAACGCGCAGCGGACGCTGAAAATAGGCAGCAATAACAATACGGCCAATATTCCCGACTGGATGTATGATTTCGCGACGCAAACCGTCCGGCAGCCGCAGTACGACACCGACTGGCAGGACGAACTGTACCGCATCGCGCACGGAGACCGCGTGCACCTGAACGTGACGGGCGGACGCGCCGGCATACGCTACAACGTCAGCGGCGCATACCAGGACATGAACGGAATCGTTGTTTCCTCCGGGCAAAAACGCTTTAACCTCCGGAGCAATATCGACATGGATGTCAGCCGGCGCTTCCGGGTCGGCGCAAACCTGTCGCTGACGTCCAGCGACAACCGGGAGGTTCAGGAGGGACGCTTTCATCAGGGGCCGATACTGGTTATCTTCCCGTTTTCAAGAGTTACAACGAAGACGGTTCGCTGTCGAAATATGAAATGTCGTCTTATTCCAATGAGTTTGCGTTCCAGAACAACATCGACAATCCCGTGGCGATGGCGACCGAGACGGTGATTCGCCGGAATGGCATCCGCAGCTCCTACAACGTCTTCGGGACGTATGAACTGCTCGACGGCCTCAAGGCCAAAGTGAGCGCCGGCATGTATGCGTACGACGAGAAGTACGACTTCTACCGGCCGACGAGCCTGACGAGCGGCGTCAATCCCCCGTATTCCGTGCAGGCGCAGGCCGATGCCAATGCCGTGGCGCGGACGACGGGCGAGAAGGATTACCTCGGCGAATTTACGCTGAATTACATCAAGTCGCTGGGCAACCATTCGGTGCAGGGCGTCCTGGGTCTTTCCGCCCAGCAGAACGAGTTCGACAGGGTGGAGGTGAAAGCTACGGGTTATCAGGACGACCATATCATCGAGATTACCGGTCATGGCGCCAACGCAAGCGACATCACGCTTACCGGCGAGACCCGCAAGTCGGTCTGGTCGATGGCTTCCTTTTTCGCCCAGCTGCACTATAACCTGCTGGAGCGCTATTTCCTCTCGGCATCGTTCCGCGGCGACGGCTCGTCGCTTTTCGGTCCGCTGAACCGCTGGGGATACTTCCCGTCGGTATCCGGCGGCTGGACGGTTTCGGGCGAGGATTTCTACCGGACGGCGTTCGGCGCCTCGTCCGTGCTTAAACTGCGTACGAGCTGGGGACTGAGCGGGAACAACAGCATCGGGAACTATAACCACACGCAGGTGATGAGTTCGCCCGTGGGAGTGCCGAACGGAAGTAACGGCATCCTGACGGCCATGTATCCCGAAGCCTTTAAGGACCGGGGACTGGGCTGGGAATCGACTTCGCAGTTTAACCTGGGACTCGACCTGGGGCTGTTCGACGGACGGCTGTCCGTGATCGCCAATTATTATAACAGCCAAACGTTCAACCTGCTGTTCAACCAGTCCATTTCGGCCATTTCGGGCAGTACCGGCTACCTGACCAACCTGCCGGATTCGAAAATCCGCAACCGCGGAGTGGACGTGCAGGCCGACGGCTGGCTGATCAGCACGCCGGACTTTTCCGTCAAGCTGGGGGGCAACATCGGCGTGAACCGCAACAAAGTGCTCGATCTCGGCGGCTCCGGGACGATTCTGACCAATGGCGCCGAACGGTCGTACATGACGCACATCACCCGCGAGGGCGACCCCGTCGGCATGTTCTACGGTTTCAAGGTGGCCGGCATGGTGCGCGAGGCGGATATGGCCAACCTGGCCGAGGACGACCTGCACTACGATGCCTCCACCCGGCAGTTTACCGGCGGATACAAAATCAAGGGGCCTCCCCGGTCGGTCGCGCAAACGGCCAAACTGATGCCGGGCGACCTGTATTTCCACGACCGGAACGGCGACGGTATCGTCGACGACGACGATAAGGAGATTATCGGCTCGCCTCACCCGGACTTCATCTACGCCTTCAACCTGGCGGCGAACTTCCGGGGGGCGGATTTCACGGCTTCTTTCAACGGCTCGCATGGCAACCGGGTAATCGACGGGCAGGATTATTACATCTACAACATGGAAGGCTCCGGCAATAACTACCGCGATGTGGCGCAACGCTACCGCGACGAACAGAATCCCGGGAACGGAAAGGTCTTCCGCGCATCGAGGGGCGGGACGCAAAGCAACAGTACCCGCCTGTCCACGTTTTACCTGCAGGACGGCTCATTCCTCCGGTGCACCAACATCACGCTGGGATATACCGTCGCGGACGTGGCGAAAGCGACGCACGGGAATGTGTCTTTCCTGCGGTTCTATCTTGCGGTCGACAATGCTTTCACCGTCACCCGCTACAAAGGCTACAATCCCGAAGTGGACTACAATAACGGCAACAATCTCACTCCCGGCGTCGATTACGGCAAATACCCTCTGGTACGCGCCTTTCAGGCCGGTATTCAACTATCGTTCTAAACATTCTTAATTTATTTATGTTATGAAAATCAGAATTATCATTATCGCATCATTCATCTGCACAGGCTGCCTGTTCAGCTCGTGCGACAGTTTCCTGAATCAGGAAAACCCCAACAAGATTACCGCTTCGGATTATTTCCAGACGGAAAACGACGTCCTGCGCGCCGTCAACGGGATATACCGTTCCATACGCGACAATTACTGCCTGGGCGAGGGCAGTACGGCTTATACCGAGGAACGGTCCGACAATCTCGGCATGCAGGATAATCAGTCGAATGCGGGCGAACCGTTTCAGTTCGGCGACTATTCGCTGCTGCCGACCAACACGTTCATGAAAACGCACTGGACGCGGATGTTTACCGCTATCGCCAATGCCAATTTTGTCCTTACCTACATCGACGGCGTGAAATTCGCCGACGAGGAGCTGCGGAAGCAATACCGCGCCGAAGCCAAGTTCCTGCGTGCGCTGGTTTATTTTCATGTCGTGAGGAAATGGGGCGACGTCCCGTTGAGCACGACCCACCTGACCTCGCCCGACGAAGTGTCCGCCAAGACTTTCCGCGAAAAAAAGGAAACCGTATACGGGCAAATCGTAAAAGACCTCGCCGAATCCCTCGACGCCGGGAATCTCCCCGACCTCCAGCCCGAATCCGGCCGGGGACGCACGTGCAAGGCGGCAATTAACGCGCTGCTG
>JAIRYY010000119.1 GCA_031267485.1 Tannerella sp. | reverse complement strand
AGCCCGTTGAAAAACAGGCAGAAGAAGTTGCCCGGACAGGGAATCAGCCCGAAGAGAACAAGCGACAGTTCCGCTCCCAGAACCGACAGTACAATGGCCGGCAGACGATGCCTGCGCTTCAGCTCCGAAACGATTTTGATTCCGCAGTATTTCGACAGCAGATAGCCGGCCATCTGGCAGATACTGATGACGACCTTATAGTCCATTCCCCACAGATAAAGCCCGTCGAACGTGGATGCCGTAAAGGCCTTGCGCAGCGCGTAGACCAGGGAGTAAGCCACCAGCACGCCGCCTCCCGCCCAGAGGACGAAAAGGAACGTCGAACCGCTTTTATGATAACCGCAGGCCGTCATACCGTTCAAAAACTCTTAATGCGATTCAGCGGCAACGGATCCTGCGGCGTTTCAACGCCCTCGAAAGCGCTTTCAATCGCCCTGCCCCGCCACGCGTGCGGCGCTTTCAGGCCGAGAGCGTAAACGATCGTCGGGGCTACGTCATACATGTAGACTTCCGTCTGCACGTGAAATCCTTTTTTGACGCCCGCGCCGCCAAGTATGAAAGGTACCGTCACCTCCTTCAGGTCTGTCCCGCCATGTCCTTTACCAACGCCTCCATGATCGGACACGACAATAATCAGCGTTTCGTCCCGGATTCCCGCTTCACGGACGGCATCCAGAATCATCCCGACCAGCGAATCCGCACGGGCGACCGCGTCGAGATATTCCCGCGTCATGTGTCCGTACCGGTGTCCGGCGCCGTCCACATGGTCAAACTGCGAAAATATAAATTCCGGCTTCTCCGCCCTTATGTATTCGGCCATTGCCGCCGCCGTCCCGTATTCGTCGGGAAAGTGCCGGTCCGCGTGCGGGAGCGTTTTCTCAAACAGACGCCCGAAGTCCTCCCAGTGATAGAACATTCCCGCTTTTATTCCGGGACGCTGTGCGCAAATGACGCTCAGCGCCGTCGGGAAATAGCCATAATCATTCGTGACCGCCGGCGGCAGGCCGTCGTCGCCGGGCTGCCACTCGTTGGAAGTCACGCCATGTATTTCAGGCCCGGCTCCCATCAGCATGGATGCCCAGTTGGGCGAGCTCGAAGAGGGCAGTACCGTACGCACCGGGTCGCACAGCACGCCGTCGCGCATCAGCCCGTCCATGCTGGGCGTTTCCGCCCTGTTCAGCCCCTCGCTGCTCAGCCCGTCAATGCCGATAACATACACATGTTTTATCCCGTCCGCCGCACATCCGGTTTCCGAACGTTCCTCCCGCGTCGAGCAGGACACGCTTGGCAGTAACAGCGCCGCATTTAAAATCATAACTTTTGCTTTCATCCTGATAAAAATTTAATTTCGCAGGCAAAAGTATGGCGCCGATGTTACAGAATACTTAACGAAAAATTATAATTGGGTTAAAAACGAAACAGCCCGCGCAATCAGTGATATTGCACGGGCTGCTATGCCTGAAGCTGCGGCCGGGGACGTCCCCGGCGGGTCAGTAAGCCTCGCGGTATTTGTTTCCGTCACGGTCTTCGAGGATGTTCAGGTAGCTTCTGTAGCGCGATTCGCTTATGTAGCGGTCTTCGACGGCCTGGCGGACGGCGCAGCCGGGTTCGCTGCGGTGGGTGCAGTTGCCGAAGCGGCAGCCGGCCGAGAAGCGAAATATCTCCGGGAAATAGTGCGCCACTTCGGCGCCCGCCATCTCGATGGTGCCGAAGCCTTTGATACCCGGCGTGTCGATAAGGTATCCGCCGCCGGGGAGCGGTATCATTTCCGAAAAGGTGGTCGTGTGCATGCCTTTCCTGTGGTATTCGGAAATGCCGGCCGTGCGGAGGTTTGCTTCCGGGAGAAGGCGGTTGATAATCGTTGTTTTCCCGACGCCGGAATGTCCGGACAGCAGCGTGATCCGGCCGGAAAGAATCTGCCTCAGCCCGTCGACGTTCGCGCCGGGCAGGGCGCTCATCTTCAGGCACGGATAGCCTATGGCGGTGTACAGTCCGGCAAGCGCGTCCGCATATTCCAGTTCCTCGCGGTCATAGCGGTCTGTTTTGTTGAAAACGAGCTGCACCGGCACGCGGTACGCTTCCGCCGTGGCAAGGAAGCGGTCGATGAAAACCGTGGTTGTTTCGGGATAGTTCACGGTGACGACCAGCGCGGCAAGGTCGAGGTTGGCGGCAAGTATGTGCGATTCCTTGGACAGGTTGGAGGCGCGGCGTATCATATAGTTGCGGCGTTCCTCGATGCCGGTGATGAACGCCGTGGCCTCGCCGCTCGCCTCAATCCTCACACGGTCTCCAATTACGACGGGATTCGTGCTCCGGATGCCCTTCAGACGGAAGGAGCCTTTGACCTTACATTCCATGAAGCGTCCGCAGTCCGTGTGAACGGTGTACCAGCTGCCCGTGTTTTTGACGACAAGTCCGCGCATCTCAGACCGTCATGATTTCCTTTTCCTTGGCGGCATACAGTTCGTCAATCTTCCGGATAAACCGGTCATGGATTTTCTGGATTTTCTCTTCCGCATCCTTTTCCACATCTTCGGGCACGCCGTCTTTCACCGACCTGCGGAGCGCCTCAATCACTTCCCGGCGTGCGTTGCGAACGCTTATCTTGGCATTTTCGGCTTCCTGGCGGGACTGCCTGGCCAGGTCGCGCCGCCGCTCTTCCGTCAGCGGCGGTATGCCGAGGCGGATGACCTCGCCGTTAATTTCGGGCGTTATGCCCACGTCGGAATTGAGAATCGCCTTTTCGATGTCCTTGATAATCTTCCGTTCCCAGGGAGTAATCAGCAGGGTTTTGGCATCGGGCGTGTTGATGGATGCGACGTTTGCGAGCGGCGTCATCGCGCCGTAGTAGGACACCCGCACGCCATCCAGAATTTTCGGATTGGCTTTCCCGGCGCGTATCCGTGCCAGTTCATCGTCCAGGTAAGTAATGGCGGAATCCATCCTGATTTCCGCATTTTTAATAATTTGATTCGTGTCAGTTGCCATATCTGTTCATTTTTTTTAGACTGACAAAGATAACGCTTTTTCGGGAAACGGCAAATTCCGCCGGACATGCATTAATTCGCATGTCCCGTCGCCCGCAGAATGAAATCCACAACCGGCTGCGGATTCGGCAGGCTGTGCGGGTGGTGTCCGATGTCCGGCTTGTGTATCACCTGAATCGTACCGCCTGCCGCACGGACTTTCTCCTCAAACGGCAGGGTGTTTTCTTCCACCGGGACGGTCGTATCCATGTCGCCGACCACGTGCAGCATCGGGAATTTCCCGGAAACAATCCGGTCGACCAGATCTATCGGGTTGCCGTTGAAATTCAGGGCTTCCTCTTCCGTTTTCAGGCCGAAATCCTTTTTGAATGTTTCCCATGTGTTGGGACTGCCGTTGCCGCGTCCCTTACCGCCGGGCCAGCTTTTCAAATCCAGCACCGGCGCGTCGGCGTAAACGGCGGCCACACGGTCGGGATGAGCGGCCGCCCAGCGGTAAATGTACACGCCGCCGCGGCTCATGCCTTCCATCACGGACTTGGGCGACAGGCCTTCCCGCTGCAACAGTCCGTACAGATCGTCCCAGATGGCAAGGGCTTCGTCATTGCCGAACAGTTCGGCCACATCGCAATGCACGAAATGAAATCCCCTTTCGAGCAGGGCAATGTCGGTCTGCGGTTCGCCGTTCCATTTGGCCGACCTGAATATCCACGGATGACCGGTTGCCGCCTGCTTCGGTACGACAATTCGCGTGAGGCGTCCCTTGAAAGAAAATTCGTATCCCTGAAAACCGAAATGATTGAACGGCCTGGCGTCGGAAGGCAAAATGTTTTTCAGCCGGAAACCGTAATCGAACGGTTGCCTGACATGTTCGGCCAGCCGTTTGGCGATAATCGTATAGCCCTCCGTATTGGGATGTACCGAATCGGGAAACAGGTCTTTCGATTCGAGCAGCAGATTATAAAGGTTGACTACTTCGCAGTCCTCCTCGTATGCTACCTGCCGTATCATCGGAATGATTTGCTTTTCGATGATTTCCGCCGTGATGCTCATGGTATCCGCCCGGTAAGCGGGAACGGGCAGCAGCAGCGTGATCCGCGGATGACCCGGCAACTCACGGAAAGAGCGGATCAGCGCCCTGTAATCATCCATGTATTCATTCAGGTAAATCCGGTTGGCCGGTTTGCTGTCGTTCGTGCCCAGCTTGATGAAAACCCGGTCGGGATTGAACGCCAGCGCTCTCTGATATTCCTCACATTCCCAGTAGGGACGGTTCCCTTTTTTCAGAAGCGTGGCGCTACCCTTTCCGAAATTCCGGACGTCGTATCCCGCGCCCAAAAGTTTTGCCAGCTGCGCCGGATAGGAATCCGTCGCCTTGTCGGTCGCACCCGATCCGAAAGTAATGCTGTTGCCCACGCAGGCGATTCGTATTTTTTCCTGCGGATATATCCTGAAACCCCAGGCGTGCCGGCAGGGGCGGTTTTCGGGCGACTGCAGTTCGTCCGGGAGTTCGATTGTCACGCCTCCGTCCGTCAGCGTCCAGCGCAAAGGCTTGTCGTATCCCAGCAGATGGATTTGGCTTCCCTCCGCCGGCCTGACCGAACCGATCCTCAGTTCGCTGCCCGGCCATTCTTCCGTGAAGACGAAAACCTGTTGACCGTCTTTCGTCTGCGTGAAGCGGAGGTTGCCCTCCTGCCAGATTTCCCGCGCCCGCGTGCCGTAAATCCCTTCACCGTTCACCTCAAGCCACCGGCCGGTTTCCTCCAGCTGTTCGACGGCTTTGGGGTGGAAGCGGCCCATTCCGTCCGGCCCGACGCCGACCATGAAGTTACCGCCTTTCGATACTGCGTCCAGCAGGTTATGGATTATCCACGGAGCGCCCCTGTATTTGCTGCCGTCACGGTCGTACGAAAAACTCGATGCGAGCGCACGGACGGTCATCCACGGCATATTGGTGTTTTCCGTCGCACCGGGGACGAAACCTTCGGGCGTATAGAAGTCGCCGTAGTTGCCGATGCCACGGCAGCGCAGCATGACGTCGGGCTGCAGGCGGCGCATCATCTTCACCGTCTCCCTCATTTCAGGCCAGATATCTTTGCCCATCCACTGGTCGAGGCA
>JAIRYY010000062.1 GCA_031267485.1 Tannerella sp. | reverse complement strand
GTGAAATCGTTCAGCGCCGAATCTCTTGCTCCGAAGCGGTCGTCGTAGCACGTATCGATCATGTTCATGTTCGAGATGAAACGCCGGCTGTTGTTTTCGTATTCCAGCGTGTGAATGATGCTCGATACGGGCACGAAGACGGCATTTATATCCTCCTCCTCCTCGTCGCCGTCGCGCTTCCCGCCGGCAGCTCCCGCAAAGATATCCGGCGTGGAGGCCGCGTTTTCTTCGGGACGGGTTTCCGTATCTTCGCCCGGCAACGCCTCTGCCTCATGCAGCTTGTGTTCTTCCAGTTTCTGTTTCAACTCCCTTTTCTTTTCGGCCTCCTCCTTTTCTTTGGCCGTCATTTCGCGGTAGAATCCCAGGTTATACCGGTGCGACAGAAAAACCTGCGTTCCCTTTATGCGGTTCCACGTGTTTGTGAAGCGGACGGGAAAGGCCTGCCGGTCGAGAGGCCTCTTGCCGTCGCTGTATTCGTCGGAATGAGTTATCAGGCTGTCGTTCCGTATGCCTCCGTTTTCGGTATTCAGGTAATTGTAGTTGCGCAGGTAGGCGTGCATTTCGTAGCGGTCGGACAGGTAGCTTCCGAAAAGGCGGTATGACAGCAGTTTGTCGCTGTTCGACGTATACTGGCCGCGGACGTAGGTGTAGTCAAAATCCGTACCGATGTTCAGTTTTTTGCCGAAATTGGAAGTGAGCGTTCCGTAGAACATCTCCTCCCTGTTTTTCTGTCCGCCGGCCCTTATGTAGGATATGCGGGTGTAGGGGTTTTTGACGTCGTAGAACAGGGCGTTTTTCGGCGTCGTTATGTAATAGCTGTACGGGTTTGCAAAAATGAAATCGTTGTCCTCGTCGCGTTCCGCGAATATGCGGCTTTGCGCCGGCGAGCCTGCGTTAGCCAGGTAGCTTACGGCAAGCCCGCGCCCCTCCAGCAGCGTGCTGTTCGAGAAATTAAGCCTCATCGTGTCCATCGGGGCGATAAACCGTTCTCCAAGCCTGTCCGTAAGCAGGAAAGCGGTCACGGGGTTGAGGCTTATCGCGGCGCTGTCACGGCTCGGGAGGCTGTCCGTCAGAGTGTTTTCCGGCGCGGCGTTCAGCCTGGGCGAGAACCCTCCCCTGCCGGATTGGGCTGCAATCGCACCGGAAAGGGATAGCAGAATGATGATATGTGACAGGCCCCGTTTCATAGGCGGCAAAGATAATTATATTTTCCGGATAATATCCATACCTTTCCGGATCGCGTCCTCGTTTGCCGGAAGCAGATTGTAGTGGCGTTCGGGCAGGGTCTTCTTCAGCCCTTTCATTACGCTTTCGAGGGTTACCACGGGCACGACTTTGAGCATCCCGCCCAGCACAATCATGTTGAATGTTTTGGACATGTTGAGCGCCGCGGCCGTATCCATCGCGCTGATGCGGTATGCGTCCACGTCATTGCGTCTTACCGGTTTCTGTATTCCATAATCGTCGTAAATGAGTATTCCGCCCTTTTTTACTTTCGATTCGAACTTGTCCATCGACGGCTGGTTCAGGATGATTGCTATATCGTATTCGTTCAGGATGGGCGAGCTGATGCGTTCGTCGCTCAGAATAACGGTGACGTTTGCCGTCCCTCCGCGCTGTTCGGGCCCGTAGGAGGGCATCCAGCTGACTTCCTTGCCTTCCATCAGGCCGGAATAGGCAAGGATTTTGCCCATCGAGAGAACGCCCTGCCCGCCGAATCCGGCGATGATAATTTCATGTTTCATTTGATAAGTAATTTATATTTTTTTCAAGTCTCCCAGCGGGTAGAAGGGGAACATGTTTTCTTTCATCCACTGATTCGCTTTTTCGGGCGACTGTTTCCATCCGGAGGCGCAGGTGGAGACAAATTCGACGACGGATGTTCCCCTTCCGGCCATTGAATTTTCGAACGCGAGGCGCAGCATCCTTTTTGATTTTTTTACCGCCGCGACGGTTTCCACGCTCTGCCGCGTGACGAGGCACGTCCCTTCGAGCTGCGCCAGCAGGTCGGAAATTTTCAGCGGATAACCGTTGAGCTGCGCTTCCCGGCCGTAGGGGCAGGTGGACGTGGGCATGCCCAGGAGCGTTGTGGGCGCCATCTGTCCGCCGGTCATTCCGTATATGGCGTTGTTGACGAAAACGATGACGATGTTTTCGCCGCGGTTGGCGGCATGAATGGTTTCGGCTGTTCCTATAGCCGCGAGGTCGCCGTCGCCCTGGTAGGTGAAGACCATTTTCCGCGGTTTCAGCCTTTTCACGGCGGTTGCCACGGCGGGCGCACGGCCGTGCGCCGCCTCGAGCCAGTCGATGTCGATGTAATTGTAGGCAAAGACGGCGCAGCCTACCGGAGAAACGCCAATCGTCTCTTCTTCCAGGCCCATGTCCTCCACGATTTCGGCAATGAGCTTGTGTATGACGCTGTGGCTGCATCCGGGGCAGTAATGCATCGGGGTGTCATTGAGCAGTTTCGGTTTCCGGTAAACCAGGTTTTCGGGTTTTATTATTTCGTCTGATTCCATAGTTTGTGTGCAATTTATATTCAAAAAAATCTCATGATGTAATGTGCGACTCTCAAGAGGATGGCGATGCCTCCGAGGACGAGGTATGCCGGATTGTCGCCGCCCAAAGCAAAATAGCTGACGATTGCTCCGACGGCTAAAAGCATGAAGAGCAG
>JAIRYY010000055.1 GCA_031267485.1 Tannerella sp. | reverse complement strand
ATGTTCTTCTCCATAAGGCGCAAGTCTATCGGTTTGATATTTTCCGGGCATTTCGTTACCACGACGATATCCGCACGGTATACCGCATGAACGGATTCCCGCAGGTTTCCCGCAGGAAGGAGGATATCGTCATAATATAAATTGCCATATTCCGTCAGCATGATTGTTAACGAAGGCTGAACGTAACGGTGCTGCATCGCGTCGTCGAGCAGTATGATCTGGGGGCGTTCGCCGTCCGGCAGCGCGAGCAGACGCCGTATGCCGCGGCGGCGGTTTGCGTCCACAGCAACAACTATATCGGGGAACTTACGCTTTATCTGACACGGTTCGTCACCGATGTCCCGCGCCGTACAGGTTTCCTTTGCAAGGACAAAACCCTCTGTTTCGCGCCTGTATCCGCGACTCAGTACGGCTACGCGGTACTGTTTTGCCAGCAACCGCACAAGATACTCCGTAAAAGGCGTTTTCCCGGTACCTCCCGCGGCAATATTGCCGATGCAAATCACCGGAACGGGAAAACTCCCGGATGGTAGAATATTCCATTCGAACAGCACGTTGCGCACATCCGTTACCAGACGATATACTAAAGCGAATGGCATAAGCAGTAAACGGATATATGCGTTCCTCTTCCTCATACTGTTGGTTATAAAGATTCGAAATCGTAGGGCAAACGGGCCTGAATGCCGCCCGTGCGTTTTATCGCGTGCAGCACGCGAAACAGTTCCATATCACTTCCGAGCGCATCCTTAATGACGGAAGATTTCATTTCACCAATCTGTTTTTTCAAATATTCCGCAAGCGGATCGTTTGATTCCGACACGGTTTTGACGTCATACTCCGTCAGGCCTGCAAGTCCGGCGGCGACGACTATGGCATGGTCAAGATCGCCGATTTCATCCACAAGCCCTATTTCCTGCGCCTGTTCTCCCGTCCAGACGCGTCCCTGCGCAATCCTGTCAATCTCCTCTTTCGTCATGCCCCGGCCATTGGAGCACCGGGTGAGAAACAAATCGTAAAAGCGCTCAATGTAACCCTGCATCAGCGCTTTTTCATCGCTGCGCATCGGACGTGAAATATCGCCAAAATCGGCGTATACATTCGTTTTTACAACATCGGTCGTAACATCCAGTTTGTCAAACAGTCCGGTCGCATTCGGGAATATCCCGAAAACGCCGATTGACCCCGTCAGCGTATTTGCCTCCGAGATAATCCTGTCGGCCGCGCACGAGATATAATATCCGCCCGATGCGGCGACATTCCCCATGGAAACCACAATCTTTTTACTCTCTTTCAGCTCATTGACCTGCTTCCATATCTGTTCCGACACGTACCCGCTTCCTCCGGGGGAATTGACGCGCAAAACGACGGCTTTCACGTCGTCGTTTTTCTTCAGCCGGATCAGTTCATCAACCAGTTTTTCCGTAATAAAGCTGCTTTCGCTGTATGCAGGCACATTCTCCGAGGCGACGATTTCGCCCTCCGCGTATATTACGGCTATCTGACTGCCTTTGGGGGCAGGATTTTTCCTTTCGGACTTTTTCGTTCTGATATTTTTCATTTTGGCCAGACTGATTGTCTCCAGCGTTTTGTCCGGTTCGACGCCGACAAGTTCCTTTATGTAATTTTCGACATCCTCGCGATCTTTCAGGTCGTCGACAAGGCCGTATTCCACCGCTTTTTCAGCGGCCGAAAAAGTATGGCCGCCGTCGGCAAAACCGTTCACTTCGTCCTTGCTGATGTTACGCGCCGCCGCAATATTACCGGCAACGCTGTTCCATATTCCCTGCTGATAGGACGTTATCTGCTCGCGGTTCTCATCACTCAGCCTATCGAGCATGAACGGTTCGACGGCTCCTTTGTAGGTTCCGACTTTGAAAACCTGCATTTCTATTCCCGCTTTCTTCAGGATTCCCCTGTAAAAAGTCGTCTGCGAAGCCATACCCGCAAGTCCCAGCATGCCCTGCGGATTCAGAAACACCTTATCGGCCACGGACGAAAGGTAATAACACCGTTGCGTATAATTGTCCGCATAAGCGACTACAAATTTGCCGCTTTCCCTGAAATCCGTCAGTGCGCGGCGGATGGCGTCGACGCTTGCCGTTCCGGTCGAGAGGTTGGCCGCATCCAGGTATATACCCTCTATCCGGTCGTTTTCCTTCGCCTTTTCGATTGCCGAAAGCACGTCTTTCAGCGAAAGCGCCGGCTCCGAGCCGAGCAGGCTGCCGAACGGGTTTTCCCGGGACATATCCGTCAGGCTTCCGTTGAGAGAAAGCTGAAAAACCTTTTCATTGCTTTTAGGTATATATACGGCAGAAGAGCTGCCTGCTGAAGAGATTATTCCCACAAGCATTACAAATCCCGTCAGCGAGAATACGCTGATGGCAACAGACGCTCCCACAGCGGAAGCTAACATCATTTTAAAGAACTGTTTCATAAACACACGCTTTTTTTTCGCACAAATTAAACTTAATTATCCGTTCACGAACTGCAAAGGTATCATTTTACTTGTAATATAAAAAATTATGAATTAAAAAAAAACGGGAACTGCAACGCGCTGCAGTTCCCGTACGGTTTCGGTTATATAAGAATGTCTTACAGCCTGTTTTCAGAGCCGAGCACATCCTTTATTTTGTGAATATACAGTTTCTTTGCATTTTCACGCGCCGGCCCCAGATATTTGCGCGGGTCGAACTCCGCCGGACTTTCCGTAAACACTTTGCGTATGGCGGCTGTCATGGCAAGGCGGCTGTCCGAATCTATGTTTATCTTGCAGACGGCGGATTTGGCCGCTTTGCGCAGCTGGTCTTCGGGTATGCCGATGGCGTCTTTAAGCGCTCCGCCATATTTGTTGATCGTCTCAATCTCTTCCTGGGGAACTGACGATGCGCCGTGAAGAACGATTGGGAATCCCGGCAATTCCTTTTCCACCGCTTCCAGAATCTCAAATGCCAGCGGGGGAGGCGTCAGCACGCCGTCGGCATTGCGGGTACACTGTTCGGGTTTGAATTTGTTGGCGCCATGGGATGTTCCGATTGAAATAGCCAGCGAATCGCAGCCGGTCTTTGTCACAAAATCGACTACTTCTTCCGGTTTCGTATAGGTGTGATGTTCTGCCGCCACGTCATCTTCGACGCCGGCCAGCACGCCAAGTTCGCCTTCCACCGTCACGTCAAACTGATGCGCGTACTCCACGACTTTCTTTGTAACAGCGACATTTTCGTCGTATGAGAAATGTGAACCGTCAATCATCACGGACGAAAAGCCCATATCAATACAGCTCTTGCACAATTCGAACGTGTCGCCATGGTCCAGGTGAAGCACAATCTGCGGGGCGGGGCAGCCGAGTTCTTTCGCATAAGCCACGGCGCCTTCCGCCATGTAACGGAGAATCGTCTGGTTCGCATATTTGCGCGCACCGCTCGACACCTGGAGGATGACAGGCGACCGGGTTTCCACCGCCGCCTGAATAATAGCCTGCAACTGTTCCATATTATTGAAATTGAAGGCAGGAATGGCATAGCCTCCCTTAATTGCTTTGGAGAACATCTCGCGAGTGTTCACCAACCCTAATTCTTTGTAATTGACCATCGTTTTTAATATTTATGTTATTAATTGGTTTTCGTGGGGCAAAGGTAAAAAAAATATGCCGAAGATTTGTCCCCGGACAATTATTTTTTCAAAATGCGGTTTTTTTTTTGCGCGTTCAACTTTTATAGCTACCTTTGCGTCTCGAAATGAAAAATTTATAACAAATAAAAGCAATGAAAAAGGAACTTCATCCCGGGAATTATCGCCCGGTAGCATTTAAGGACATGTCGAACGACGAGACGTTTATTACGCGTTCGACAATCAATACAAGAGAGACGGTTGAGATTGACGGCGTCACCTATCCGCTCGTGAAGCTGGAGATTTCAA
>JAIRYY010000020.1 GCA_031267485.1 Tannerella sp. | reverse complement strand
CCGCAACGGACTCTCGCGCCACAAAATCGGCGACATCTTCTGCAGCGAATATCATTCCATTCCGGACGAAATGAAAGTGATGCATCCGTGGGAGGAAAACCGCGGCATCAGCCAGTCGTGCGGAGCCAATTGGGAGGATACGGAGGAAAACGTGCTTCCGGTGGACGAGTTCATCGACCTCTTTACGCGTACCGTCAGCGAGAACGGCAACCTGCTGCTCATCGTCAACCTCGACGGCAAGGGCGCCCTGCCTGAAGTGCAGGAACGGCGTCTGCTCGAAATCGGGAAGTGGCTCAAGGTAAACGGGGAAGCCATCTACGGTTCGCGTCCCTGGCTCGTCAGCAGTCAGGACGACGGAAAAATCCGCTTCACGCAAAGCAAGGACGGCAAAACGGTATACGCCATCTGCACCGATTTCCCGGATAAAGAGCTTGTATTGAACTCGCTTTATCCGGGCAAACAGACGAAAGTAACTTTGCTCGGCGTCGAACACATCGACCTGGAATGGACGACCCGGAGGGGCGGGAAATTCTCTCAGTACGACCTGTCCGTTCAGATTCCCGAATCGCTCTACGGCAATCGCAAAAACGATTATTCATGGGTATTTAAAATCACACTGTGAATTGCAATGATGACGGGATACATGCGTTCGGGCGATTTGCAGAAAGCGGCCGGCGATATTAATGTTCTCCGCCGCCGTGCGTAATGCCAGGCGATGGTCATCGGTTACTTTTCTACTTTTTTGCTGTCGCCCCTGCAGGTCTCACCGCCTGCAGGGGCGATTCGCTAAAAGCCCGTCGGGGCAGGTTTTGCATATTGAAACGGCACGAACGGCACGGATACTGCAAGTCCGCGTCAGCGGGGAATTGTGAGGGGGCTGTCTCGAAAGTTTTTTTGGCAGCCTTTTCTTTTCCGGGAAATTTCGTGTAATTTTGCAAAAAATATTTTTGGTATGGAAATACAAGAATTAGACAAGGAAACGAGCGATAAGATAAGTTTTATTGCCTTTATCATCCCCGAATTTGCCAGAGCGTACAAAATGAACATCCAGGACGCTTATTTTTATTTGAAAAAATACGGAGGAATGGACTATTTGAACGAATGTTGGTGGGCTTTACACATTGACAACCCGTTTTGGGCAGTCAGGGATATGTATAAGGTTTGCCGAAACAACGGAGGTCTGCGATGAGAGTATTTCATGGCAGCGATATTCCCGTGCCCGTTATCGACCTGCAGAAATGCAGGCCGAACAGGGATTTCGGACGGGGTTTTTATGTAACGCAACACCATCTGCAGGCCGAAGAAATGGCAAAAAGAATTGCAAAATACAGCAAAAAGCCACCTGTTGTAACCGAATATGAATTTGATGAATACGCTTACGAGGACAGCGATTTGAAAATCCTGCACTTTGACTCGTACAGCGAAGCATGGTTGGATTTTGTCGTATTAAACCGTAATGCCGACAAGCGTAAACAGGCGCACGATTACGATATTGTTGAGGGAAACGTGGCTGACGACAAAATTACGCGCACAATTACCAAATACATGAAAGGTAAAATTTCGAAGGAAGCGTTTATCGAAATGCTGAAATATGACAAACCCAATCACCAAATATGTTTTTGCACGGTTAATTCGCTTCAGATGCTTAATTATGTCGAAGATAATACCAATATTGATTGCGAAGTATCGGACATTGGCGAAGATATTTTGAAACGCCTGATTCTTGACGCTGACTTTGACTTTGACGAAACCCAAGCGGCCGATTTGTTTTTTTCATCGGCAACTTTCGGAAAACTTGCCGATATGGCAACCGGACTTTACAGGAAATCCTGGCAGGAAATCTACCGGATGCTGAAACAGGAATTATTTAACAATAAAACAATCACAGAATGACAGATAAATTTTTGAAACCGATATTACTTTTTTCACTCGCTCTTTTATGTGGAAATTCCGGGATGCGGCTTTCGAGACAGCCCTGTCCTGTGCAGGCCTGCGACGGCGGGAAGTGGCGGGACGCGTGAAAAAAGGCCGGTTTATTTTGTATTCATTCCGGCTTGTACTATCTTTGCGCCCTCATACAGAAACGGGATGAAGAAAAGAGTCGGAATACAACAACAGCACGTTATTCGTTTTCGCCGCTGGTCGCGGAAAGGATATGCCGCGTTTTGCAGTATCGGGCGCTGCGTCCTGATTGGGCGGCTTGGGAAAACCGTGGTCGAGGCTTCCCTGAGGAAGCAGAACCCGGCGTTGGCCGCAGGTCTCAGGAGACCGGCAGGAGGGGAGGATATCGACCCGGAGGATGAGGCGGAGCCGGATTTGCCGGATATTTTCACGCAGGTATTGTCGATGTTGACGCATCCGCAGACGGAAGTTTGCGGCGGCGACGGTTTTGTATGGAGTGAATCGGAGAATGGGATAGCCGGTTGGGTACAGCAGTGTGTACCTGACCGGCTTTTTGTTTTGTGTCATTAAATAAATTGAAAGAATATGATGAACGGGATTGAGAAACGGATACTGGCCGGCGGCGAAATCACGCCGGCAGAGGCTCTGGACGTGGCGCTGCATGTCCGGAAAGAGGATTTGTATGAAGCAGCGCACAGGATAACGGAGCGGATGGCGTCGAAGCAGTTCGACATGTGTTCCATTATCAATGCGAAATCGGGGCGCTGTCCGGAGAACTGCAAATGGTGTGCGCAGTCGGCGCATTATAAGACGTCGGCCGACGTGTACGGGGTAGTGGAAAAGGAACGGTGCCTTCACCAGGCGCAGCAGGGCGAACGGCAGGGCGTTCACCGTTTCGGAATGGTGACAAGCGGACGGAAACCCGACCGGCGGAGCATGGAGAAACTGTGCGAAAACCTGCGGTACGTGCGGGGGCGTTCGTCCATTCAGCTGTGCGCCTCCCTGGGTCTGCTCGACGAGGAGGAGCTGTGCCGGATAAGGGACGCCGGCGTGAACCGCTATCACTGCAACCTGGAAACGGCTCCGTCCTATTTCCCGGAATTGTGCTCCACGCACACGGTGGAGGAAAAGTTTGAGACGATAAGAACAGCCCGCCGGGTCGGACTGCAGGTCTGCAGCGGCGGGATTATCGGCATGGGCGAGAGCCTGGAACAGCGCATTGAATTTGCCTTTGCGCTGAGGTCGCTTGACGTCCAGTCGATACCGGTCAACATCCTGCAGCCGATAGCGGGTACGCCGCTGGAAAACACGGCGCCGCTGACCGAAGAGGAAGCGCTGACGGCCATCGCCCTTTTCCGGCTGATTAACCCGACGGCGTTCCTGCGGTTTGCCGGCGGGAGGGCGCAGCTGTCGGCGGAGGCGGTCGAAAAGGCGCTGTACGTCGGCATCAACTCGGCCACGGTCGGCGACCTGCTGACGACCACAGGCTCGAAAGTGGCGGACGACAAGCGGCTGATTGCGAAATATTATCCCGCCGACACGTTCGACCGCGAGCATCTGTGGCATCCCTATTCTTCGGCCATCAGTCCGCTGCCGGCGTATAAGGCGAAGCGCGCAAGCGGCTGTGTGATAGAGCTGGAGGAGGGCGCGCTGCTGACGGACGGCATGTCGTCGTGGTGGTGCGCGGTGCACGGCTACAATCACCCGGCGCTTAACGGCGCGGCGAAGCGGCAGATTGACCGGATGTCGCACGTGATGTTCGGCGGATTGACGCACGAGCCGGCCATCCGTCTGGGGAAACTGCTGCTGGGCATCGCACCGCCGTCCATGCGTAATGTATTCTATGCCGATTCCGGGTCGGTAGCCGTCGAGGTGGCGATGAAAATGGCGGTGCAGTACTGGTTCGCCCGGGGGAAAGGGGAGAAGACGGACTTCGTGACGGTTCGCGGGGGCTATCACGGCGATACGTGGAACGCCATGTCGGTCTGCGACCCCGTGACGGGCATGCACAGCATCTTCGGCCGTTCGCTGCCGGCGCGTTATTTTGCGCCCGCTCCCCCGACCGGTTTTTACGGTGAATGGAACGGCGACGACATGCGTCCGATGCGTGAGATATTCGAATCGCACAGCGACGGGCTGGCGGCTGTCATCCTGGAGCCAATCGTGCAGGGGGCCGGAGGGATGCGCTTCTATCACCCGGAATATCTGCGGCAGGTGGCCGCCCTGTGCCGTGCGCACGGCGTCCTGCTGATACTGGACGAGATCGCGACGGGGTTCGGGCGCACGGGGAAGCTGTTCGCCTGCGAACATGCCGGTGTGGAGCCGGACATCATGTGCGTCGGCAAAGCCCTGACGGGCGGCTACATGACCCTGTCCGCCGTGCTGACGAACGGCGAAGTGGCGCGCGGCATATCGGACGGCGAGCCGGGCGTTTTCATGCACGGGCCGACGTTCATGGCGAATCCGCTGGCCTGCGCCGTGGCCTGCGCGTCGGTCGAACTGCTGCTTTCCGAAGATTATGCCTGGGAGCGGAAGGTGAAAGGGATAGAGGCGCAGCTGCGCGCGGAACTGGCGCCGGCCGCCGCCCTGCCGCAGGTGGAGGATGTGCGCGTGCTGGGCGCTGTCGGGGTGGTTGAACTGAAGAAGCCTGCGGACGTCGCCCTCATGCAGCGCCGGTTTGTCAGCGAGGGCGTCTGGGTGCGGCCGTTCGGACGGCTGGTATATCTCATGCCGCCCTACGTCATCGAACCGGAAGAGTTGACGAAGCTGACGCGCGCGGTGGTCAAAGTCGTTGGAGGACTGGAATCATGACGGCCGAACGGGACTTGATGCAGCCGTACCGGGATGAACTGGCGCGGCTGGAAGCGGAGGGTAACCTGCGCCGCCTGCCGGAGATTGTTCACCGGGAGGGGGATGTGGTCTGCCCCAGAGGGGATGGCGGGCGGATGCTCAACCTCTCGTCGAACGATTATCTGGGGCTTGCCTCCGACCTGCCGTTGCGGAAAGCGTTTCTGGAGCGTCTCACGCCTGCGGACTTTCTCCCCTCG
>JAIRYY010000254.1 GCA_031267485.1 Tannerella sp. | reverse complement strand
TTCTGTTTTTTCAGGCCGGGAAGCTGTAAAAACGTGTCCCGCTGCGGCACGTATACCTGCAGCATGAAAACAGATTCCGACTGGAAATTATACCATACCGTATCTACGGCCGTCTCGATGCCGTTTTTTTCGACCGTCCTCAACTGCCATTTGCCGACCAGTTGCGGCGTCGTGACCTTGTCACATGCCGCAAGGAGCATCGGAAGCAGAAATATAAGCGCATATTTTTTCATCATGATTCATCATTTTCGGGATGCAAAAATACGATTTTTAAAGCAGATATGCGAAACAGGCGTGATTTATTTTGAATCGTACACAAGCATCCGGCATTTTTTGCAGTCGAACGCCAGACGCAGGCGCCGGTCTTTGTATGCAAGGAAATACGGCTCTCCGTAAGGCGATTTTTTCCCCTGGAGCGTGGGGCACCAGCCCAGGCTGTAACGCAGGCAGTGTTTTGTGTACATCAGCGGTACGCCGTCGCGGGGCTTGTCCTCGAACGAGGGTTCCAGCTCCGTCACGCCGTGTTTTTTATAGAACCGCTCCGCTTCGCGGTTTGATATGTTCGCCGTATAGTCGAGTTTCTGCTGCGGATAGATAGCTTCGCCGCCGCATGCCGACCGTTTCGCATAGCGGCGGCGGAAACGCATCCGGCGTACCGACAGTAATTTGTCGACCGCCTCGCGGCGCATGTCGTTGAGCAGTGACGAGGGGACAAAGTAATTCTTCGCGGTGGAAAGGATTATCTGTTCCGCTTCAAACGGCGTGCTGCCCAGTTTTCCAAGCTGCGCTTTCACGTTGCCGTCCTGCGGAGTCCGGGCGATTTCACCGGCAAACGGACGTGCGATTACGACGCGCGCATCCGATTCATCGGTCATTGCAAGCACGAATCCATCGGGGTAATCCCCCCACTCCACCCGGACGCCGATTTTGCGCGTTGCCGACGGTTGCGCCAGCAGGCGCTCAAAATCCCGGTCGAAATTCCGGTACAGCGGCATGCCGGGTTTTACGGCCGGCAGTTTCCGGGACGTCGCGGCATCCGGCCGGTTGCGGACATCCGTGATTCCCTGCGGAAAGATGCGGTTTGCTTCGGTGCGGTTGACCCTGAAACCCTCAAGTTCTCCGCGCGAGTTGAAAAACGCCAGTCCGTCGCCGTTATGGATTGGCTTCAGACCGGCCACGGTGAACGAGTTACCTTTCAATTCCTTGACGGTACCGACGGGTTCGCCAATGGATTTCGGGGTGTCGGGCGAAGCGATATCCAAATCGCGGCCGTGCAGGAAATACGAAGTGAATCCGCGGTTGAAGCTCTTCTCCGGGCATGGCGTGAAAGTGAACGACGAATGTCCCGACGAAGAACGGTAAAAAGCGGGATTGGCGGCGAAAACGGCATCCATTTCACGCCGGTAATGGGCGGTGATGTTCTTCACGTAAGAAACGTCCTTCAGCCGCCCCTCTATCTTGAAGGAGGAAATTCCGGCGAGCATCATCGCTTCCAGGTCGTCGGAGCGGTTCAGGTCTTTCAGCGAAAGCAGGTGTCTGTTTTCCTGCACGGCCTGTCCGTCCCGGTCAACGAGCGAATAAGGCAGGCGGCAGTACTGCGCACATTCGCCCCGGTTGGCGCTGCGTCCGCACAGGGCGGCGCTCAGGTAACAGCGCCCGCTGTAACTTACGCATAATGCCCCGTGTATGAAAGCTTCGAGGGTGGCGTCCGGGACGTGTGCGGATATGTTCCGGATTTCTTCAAGCGTCAGTTCCCGCGCCAGCACAATCTGTCCGAAACCGGCCCGGTGGAGAAACTCCACTTTTCCGGGCGTCGCGTTGTCTGCCTGCGTACTTGCATGAAGCGGTATCGGCGGGATGTCAAGCTGCGTGATTCCCATGTCCTGCACGATGAGCGCGTCGGCTCCGGCGTCGTACAGCTGCCGTATCATGCGTTCCGCAATCTTCAGCTCGTCATCCCTCAATATGGTGTTAAGCGCCACGTACACGCGGACGTCATAGATGTGCGCATAGTCGCACAGCGTCCGTATGTCGTCGACGGAGTTCCCCGCGGCAGCGCGCGCGCCGAATGTCGGTGCGCCCACATAGACGGCATCCGCGCCGTGGCGAACCGCTTCCATGCCGCAGTCGAGATTTTTGGCCGGTGCAAGCAGTTCTATGGGACGGGCGGTTATCATAAATCACCCAGGTTCCTTATGTCTTCTATATGGTAGGGCGTTTCCTGATATACATAATAGTTGAGCCAGTTGGTGTACAGCAGGTTGGCGTGTCCGCGCCAGCGAACCAGGGGCGGCCGGGAGGGGTCGTCGCCCGGATAGTAGTTTTCGGGAACATGTATCGGCAGGCCTTTTTGCAGGTCGCGCATGTATTCATCGTGCAGCGTGCCGGGCGCATATTCGGAATGGCCGGTTATGAAAAATTCGCGCCCTCCGCGCGCCATAACCATGTAGACGCCGGCCTCTTCGCTTTCC
Source organism: Tannerella sp. (assembly GCA_031267485.1). Lineage (GTDB taxonomy): Bacteria > Bacteroidota > Bacteroidia > Bacteroidales > Tannerellaceae > Tannerella. The sequence continues at coordinate 5,155 of JAIRYY010000254.1, read as the reverse complement.
GAAAGCAGTTTCAGCTGCGGCGTTTTCAGGATGTCTTCCCGCCGAATCTCCGTGTGACGGCTGTGCGGCACGTAAAATTCATCGTCGAAGCCGCGGAAGACGGGCTGGTAGGGGTCGTTCACGAAGTGCTTGAAGACGCCGAATTTCTTTGCGTCGAGATTGTGTTTGGGAACGCCATAAAAGTGATAAAGCCCCGCCTGCGCCGCCCAGCAGATGTACAGCGTGGATGTGACGTTCGTGCGGCACCAGTTGAATATGCATTTCAGCTCGTCCCAATAGGTGACGTCCTCGAAATCCATCTGTTCGACGGGCGCGCCTGTAATAATCATGCCGTCGTAGCAGTCGCCGCATATCGAATCGAACTCCCTGTAAAATTTCCGCATGTGTACTATCGGCGTATTTTTCGGCTGATGTCCTTTTATCTTCATGAAATCAAGTTCAACCTGCAGGGGCGAATTGCTTAACAGGCGGACGAGGTCGGTTTCCGTCGTGATTTTCAACGGCATCAGGTTGAGCACCACTACGCGGAGTGGGCGTATGTCCTGTTCCGATGCGCGAAGCGAATCCATGACGAAGATGTGTTCCTTTTTCAGCAATTCTATCGCGGGAAGATTTTTCTGTAAGTTTAACGGCATTTTTTTTCGTTTGTTGTCAGTTAATTATTTGCTGCCCGGGCGTATGCGGAAGCCCGCATCCCTCCCGGTTATCGCTGAACAATCTGGAGCATATTGCCCTCCGGGTCGGCGAAGTTTCTGATTCGTCCGCCACCGACGGCCTCGAACTCCGGTCCCGCCCACTCCACTCCGTTCCTGTCAAGGGCGGCCATGGCGGCATCCATATCGTTTACGCGAAGAGCCAGATGCGACCAGCCCGGCGTGTTAACCGTACGTTCGGGCCGTTTGGTTTCGTCTTTCGGCATCACCTCTATAAACGTCCTATCCGGCGCTTCGATGATGTAAATAGGTTTGTCCGTTTTGGCAAACACCTTGTATCCAAGTGTGTCACAATACCATTTCGACAGACTGTCCACGTCTGCTGCTGCAATCGCCGGGTGATCTATCCCGGTAAAAAATTCTTTCATAATTGTTGTAATTTAGTGATTAGTAATTAGTAAAATAATGATTAGTGATTAATGATTAGTGATTAATAGTTAGTGATTAATAGTTAGTTATCAGTGGTTAATGGTTAATGAGTGGATTGAAAGTTGAAAGCTTACTCGCTAATCACTATTTCACTAATCATTAATCACTAATCACTATTTCACTAATTTACCGATTATTTGTTTCATTTCGTTAAATTCTTCCTCGTTGTACAGGCGTGTGAGCATGGTGATACGTCCTTCGGGATTGATAATCACATTTCGGGTTATGCCGGCGTCACGTTCGGCATAGAGCGCAAAGACATCGCCGCCCGGATCGAGCGCCATGGGATATGTGATGCCTGTTTGTCCGGCAAATGTCAGCACTTTGTCAAGCGGTTCGTCACGGTCAATCCCTACCAGGCAAAAACTGGAATTATCCTTATGCTTCTGCCATATATCGCGCTCGATGAAAGGCATTTCCCTGCGACACACACTGCACCAGCTTGCGGTGAACTGCAACATAACCACTTTCCCGCGCAGGGCGGACAGTTTGAAAGTTTCCCCGTCCGTCAACCGGAGAGTAAAATCCGGCGCCATGTCCCCGACTTTAACGATATAACCACGCCCGCCGACATCTTCCGCCTCCTCGCTTGCAGGCGTTTGGTTTTCCGTTCCGGCGTCCGCTTTTTGCTCCTTCTTACCGGCAAAGGAACATGACAGCAAAAACATTGCCGCAAATAAAAAATAATATTTTGTCCTATTCATACTTATGTGTCTCATATAAATTGAAGCGCAAAGATAATACAAGCCGGGCGAATAGACAAAATATCATCGAAAAAAATGCCTATCTTTGTCGGGTTAAACAGAAGAAACAGTGAAATGGAAAATATTGCAAAAGCGGCTGCATGCCCAACTCATGTCATATCAACGATTCGGAAAATCAGCACAATCCTGACGGTAACCGTCTGGCTGCTGTCCTGCAAATCCGGGACAAACCCGGTGCCGGAGCCGATGCCCGAACCGGAAGATGTCACGCTGGAAGTGAGCGCTTCGGAATATCAGTTTGAAGCCGACCGCCAGCTCGCGTTCACGGTTTCCGTCAAAAGCAACCGCCCTGTCACGGCGACCTCCTCACAGGAATGGTGCACCGCGGAAATCGTCGGCGGTAAAACGGCCGATAACCTGAAAATATCGGTATCCGAAAACATCCGGATCGACCGGAGAACGGCTACCGTCACCGTCACTGCCGAAGACAGTGAAAAACCGGCAACCTTCACAATCAAAATCAGTCAGCAGGGCGTCCGGCCGATACTCTCGATAGAAGAAGGCGCGGTGTATGTCACCGGGGAAAGACAGGAATTTACGGTGCGGGTGGCGGCAAATTTCTCCCCCGTCGCTTTTGTGCTTCCTCCCTGGATCAGCCTGAAAAGTCCCGATAATCCGGAAAACGGCGGCATTTACACGTTCGTCGCCGACGGGTTGCCGGCTGCTGTCGAATTGCGGAAGGACAGCCTCACCGTCAAGGCGGCAAATCCGGACGTAACGGCCGCCGTATCCATTCCCGTGGTGCAGACGGACGTGACGTCCCTGAACGTGATGTCCTACAACATCTACCTGGCAAGCGGCAGCCTGCTCAACTGGAGTAACAGGCGGGATGCCCTGCTGAAATTCATCCGGCTCGCGGATGTCGACATACTCGGCACGCAGGAAACCGAATATACGCAGCATGATTTCCTGAAAAGAAACCTGACCGAATATGCCGCTTACGGCGTGGGGCGCAACGACGGCAAAACGGACGGCGAACATAATACGATCTTTTATAAAAAAGGCCGGTTCACAGAGCATGGGCACGGCACTTTCTGGCTCAACCAGACGCCGGATGCGCCCGGCAAGGGCTGGGATGCCGGATATCCACGGATTGCATCCTGGGTGATTCTGGAGGACAAGCTCTCCGGTAAACGGATCTTTGCCGTCAATACCCACATCGACCATATCGGGAGCGAGGCGCAAAAGAACAGCATCCCCCTGCTGATGGAAAGAATCAGCGCGCTGCACGGCGACCTGCCCGTTGTCCTGACCGGCGACTTCAACATGCCGCCCTCAAACGGGAATATCCGGTATGTCACCGATGCATCCGCAGGACACTACTCCCTGCTGCATGCCAAAGCAATAGCCGAAACGCCGGCGGAGGGCAATGTGGGAACGTATCATGCCCTCACGGACGCCGATCCGGGTATCGGGGCGCTTATCGACTTCATTTTTGTCGACGAAAACATCCGGGTTTTACGCTATGCCGTTTCCCCACCCCGGTTCGAAAGCCAGTTCCTGTCGGATCATTCCGCCGTAACGGCAAAAATCGAAATCCGGTAAATGGATTTCCCTTTATTTATTTTGTCGATTTTGTGAAGCAATCCAGGCCGTCGCCTGTGCATGGATTGCTTCGGGCTGCGCCCTCGCAATGCCGAAGATACGCGCCATTAATGTATCATTTATTTTTGGACGAATCCTAACCGTTTTTATTCCATTTGCCACGAAATGCAACCGGTTTCGCAGACCGGTCGTATTATTGTTTAACGGGTTACTTCTTCATTTCATAGTTGGGCAATAATTCTCTATACCATTTTTCCAATTTGTCATTTGTAAACAGAAACATATAAAATTCATCATTTTTATAGAAATCCCCGGCTTCGGCAACCCAAATGGCGCGAAAGTTATTGAGGCGCGGGTAACTCTTTTCTTTTTCCCGTAAATTCTTCCGCCGTCATTTTATATACGGTTACCAGTTCCAGCATTTTTTCATCAAAAGGATACTTTTCGCTTTTCCCTGTCTGATGTTTCATGATTTGATTCAATCCCTCCTCTTTTTCATTTGCCGTGTTCAACAGCATTATCTTGCCGACGGCAATGATACTCTTGAACGCATAACCGCAGTTACACGGTTTTTCGCCTTCGATTAAAGCGCCGTCGCAATCAATTTCGACGCAGGCACGGTTGTTTTGCTTTATTATTTCCAGCTTTTTCCCTTCGCCGGCGCTGTGAAAATAGAATGTCAGGATTTCATTTTCAAAAGAATATCCGTAATTTAAGGGAATGACGTAAGGTTGATGACTGTCGGACAGCGCCAGTCGGCAAACTTTGTTGTCGTCAATGATTTTTAGCTTTTCATTGACGCCGGTGATTTCTTTATCTTTCCTTCGCATATTATCTTAATTTTTGAAAATTTATCGCTGGCGCGGGCTTGCAGCCCGTGCCGATATTTGATTGTGTATTTTGTCTTTATCATTCTATTTTACGGATTGTTGTATAACAGGTTATCATATTTTCGATTGTATCCGGCGCTGTTCCGTTTACCCATAAATGGATTCGCTCATCCCATGTTCCGTTTTTATTTTTTATGATTACTTCCGTGAAATACTTTTCTCCATTATACAGGATTTCCCATTTTATTGGTTCTCCCATTATTTTTGAGGGGATTGTTTTCGTTGTTTTATATCCTTCCCGGCTGAGAAAGGAGGATGGGTGATTGCCGAAATAAATCCCGCCGTGTGTAATTTCATCCCGATTGATATAATATACCACAAAATCTTCCCCGCCGTCATCGGTCTCAATCTCATAATTTCCGGGCAAGAGTATTTCATAATGACTGTTGTCAAATTTTACCGTGCTTAATTGACGGGCGACTAATTTTATTGGGATGGTGTCGCTGTTATTTTCAATATTCATCTCATTCGGTTTTGTCTTACAGCCTGCCGTAATAAGCAATACGATTATGCACGTACCGATGAGCCGGTGAAGCATGTTCCGATTGTGTATTTTGTTTGTTTTACTCATATCGTTTGGGGTTAGGTACGGGCTACAAGCCCCCGCCGGCGAGGGTAAATCAATTTATTCTCTTTGATTTTCAATTTCCTTCCATTTGTCCCGGACATTTTCCTCGCCATCGAAATAGTTTACCTGTGAATCCTTTTTGAAAATCTCATCCATTGGCATGATATTTATTTTGTTTGAATCGGGATATTCACATACGTCGAATCCGAAAAAAGTTCTTACATCCAGATAAACACAAGGCTTTTC
>JAIRYY010000189.1 GCA_031267485.1 Tannerella sp. | reverse complement strand
ATGTTTTGATTCCCCTTTCCTCCGGATTTCGGTCTGTACACCGTGTACAACCCGGAAAATTTTTTGATTCCCGATCGTACACCGTGTACAGACCGGAAATTTTTTGGATTCTCGTCTGTACACTGTGTACAGCCCGGAAATTTTTTTGATTCCCCTTTCCACCTGATTCCGGTCTGTACACCGTGTACAGGTCGGAAAATTTTTGGATTCTCGTCTGTACACTGTGTACAACCCGGAAATTTTTTGGATTCCCGATTGTACACTGTGTACAACCCGGAAATTTTTTGGATTCTCGATTGTACACCGTGTACAGGTCGGAAATTTTTTGGATTCTCAATCGTACACTGTGTACAGACCGGTTTTTTTTTGGATTCTGACTTGCGAGCGACTCGCAGACCGGATTTTTTCCGGATTCCGCCGATGTGGACCTGCCGTCCGCGCCTGTCAATAACCGACAGTCCGACACGGGCTGCAAGCCCGCGCCAGCGGAAAAATTTACTGACTTGGCGTACTTGTACAAAGGGAGGATTCGTGCGGATGTAATCCTCCCTTAAATGCATGAAACAAGCCGGTCGACAAAAGAAAAAAACGATGCCGACAGTCTTTGCTGAAATAAAATGTAAAAATGGGGAACTATTTTTTTGTCGCCTGTTTTCGGGAAAAACGGCGTCGGAAATCAGGGATATGGATTCAAGAGATTTGCTCTTATTTTCTCTCGCGTGCGCGCGTGTGTTTATCTGCGGTTTGGCAGGTTTATATACGCCTGCCCATCTCTCTCTCTCTCTCTCTCTCTCTCTCTCTCTAATACACATTTGAAATTAACCCCCCCGGACGTGTTAATTAATCCAAAACATGATGTATTTTTTTTATTAACCGAGAGCATTTTATTTGTTTTTTTATCCGTTTAAACGGTTTAATTTATACTGCTTATTAATATCGGCTGCAAACGTATTATATTTTTTTGAAATCTGCAACAAAAAGGGCAAAAAAAAATCGCCGGACGACTCCATATTCAAAATTCCGAATACAGAGTCAAGTGACTTCCCCGGACAGGACATGCCGTAATTGTCGCGGCGCAAATTCGGAATTGACGACAAATGGTGAGGTATTTCGAGGGGAACGCAAAAAAAACGGTTATTCCGTTTGAAACAGGAATAATTGTTTTAATTTTGCACCGGTTTAAATGATAAAAAAATTAATCATGACATAAAAGGGCACACATATAAAGACATATTAAAAAAGGCGTCGTAGCTTGCATCTTGTTTTATGAAATCTCGACAGTTTCAAAACCAATCAAGAGTAAAGTGAAGATGCTCACGCTACGGCGTGGGCTTTACTCGTTATTTGATTGGTTAGGTAGTCGAGAACCTCATAAAACAAATAATCCGGAGTTTTGTCCACGCTTTTTTTATGTGCGCGCGGGAACGCCATATCCGGGTAAAATGCGTGCCGGAAACATTAAAAACGGAATGAAATGAAAAACAGTTGCAGGGGGTTATTATTCCACGGTCTGTACATCGGCGCGTATATGTTGAGCTTACTGCCGATGTCTTTATTGTATAAGTTCGCAGATTGGGCATATCTGTTGATGTATCATGTGTTTTCCTATCGCAAGTCCGTCGTGATTCAAAACCTGTCCCGCTCTTTCCCCGATAAAAGATACGGGGAAATTGAGGTGATTATGAAAGGTTTTTACCGCTCTTTTTGCGATAACTGCGTCGAAATACTGAAATCCGTTTCCATTCCCGCCTGCCGGCAAAAGAGGAAGATTGTATTGATAGATTTCGATATGATAGAGCGTCAAATCAGGCAGGGCAGGCACGTAATCGCAAGTATGGGACACTGCGGGAACTGGGAAATACTGAATGTGCTCCCTCTGCTGTTGAATGTCAACATCAATGCGGTATACAAACCCTTGAAAACAAAATGTGTCGACCGTCTGATGCTGAAAATACGTTCCCGTTTCGGGGTGAATTTAATTCCGGCCCAGTCCGTCGTGAGGCATATTGTATCCAACAAGGACAATCCGTCGCTGTATTTCTTCATTGCCGACCAGTGTCCCGTCATCGTGGACGGGGCGTACCGGTTCGATTTCCTGCATCAAACGACAAGCGTGTTTTCGGGCGTGGAGAAACTGGCCGGCATAACCCGTTCCGGCGTCGTGTATATTCACGTTTCCAGAATCTCGCGTGGAATCTACCGGATTGAATGTAAGGAAATCAGTCTCCATTCCGAGAGTGCGGTGAAAACGGAAATAACCCGGAATTACATCCGGCATCTGGAACAGAACATCCTGAAAAATCCAAGCGACTGGCTCTGGTCGCACAAACGGTGGAAACGATGAACGGTCACTCGCGCCCGTAAGCCTCTATGGCTTTCTTTACCGACCCGTGAAGCATCAGCAATGATTTTGCATGTTCGCTGTCAAGTCCCAGCCTGTCGACAATCATACGCGTGCCGCGGTCGATTAGCTTTCTATTTGACAACTGCATGTTGACCATCCGGTTCCCCTCGACGCGTCCCAGTTTTATCATGACCGAGGTGGATATCATATTGAGCGCCATTTTCTGTGCGGTGCCGGATTTCATGCGTGAACTGCCGGTCACAAATTCCGGCCCGACGACAATCTCTATCGGGATGTCCGCTTCCGCAGCCATCGGAGAGCCGGGGTTGGCGGTAATGCAGGCTGTCAGTATGCCGTGCGCGCGCGCCGCTCTCAGGGCGCCTGTCACATACGGCGTCGCGCCCGATGCGGCGATGCCAATTACCGTATCCCGGTCATTTACGTTGTGTTCCAGAAGTTCCTGCCATCCCTTTTCCGCGTCGTCCTCCGCGTGTTCGACCGGCGAGCGCAACGCCCTGTCCCCGCCGGCTATCAAACCAATCACCCGCGTCGGGGGCATGCCGAACGTCGGAGGCACTTCGGAGGCATCGAGCACTCCAAGGCGCCCGCTCGTGCCGGCTCCCAGGTAAAACATGCGCCCGCCTCCGCGCATGCGGGCTATAATCCGTTCGACCAGTTCTTCAATCCGGGGAATCGCTTCACGCACCGCGGACGCAACCTTGCGGTCTTCCTCATTCATACATTCGAGCAGTTCGCGGACCGGTTTCTTCTCAAGGTCGCTGTATAAGGACGGTTCTTCGGTAATTTTTCTGAATGTCATAGATTAATCTTTTCCGTTTCTCAGGGAAGCAAAATGCCCGCTGTAATAATCGACAAGTCCTTCGAGCGGACTCCTTATGATTTTACCCACACGCATACCGGCCGATTCTGCCGTCACACGCAGTATTTCCTCATAGTGATACGCAACCGAACCGACAAAATTCACCGTATGCGTTTTGTAATCGTACTGCATCACGTTGCGCGTGAAAAAGGAATTGAAACCGTTGACCAGTATCCGGCGTATTTCCGGGTCATTCCCGTGCTCGTGTAAAAAGGGTGAAAAACCCGCCAGGAAACGGTTTGGGAAGGGTTTTTTATAAACATGTTCCAGAATGTCGGCCTGCGTCATCCGGAAACGCTCAAAGAAGGCCTCCCGCAGCGGACGGGGCAGAATCTCCTTCAGGACGTCGCTTACCAGCGTGCGCCCAAGCATCGCGCCGCCGCCCTCATCTCCCAGCACATATCCCAGGGGAGAAATGTTTTTCACGATTTTTTCGCCGTCATAAAAACAGGAATTGGAACCCGTACCCAGGATGCAGGCAATACCGGCCTCATGTCCGCAGGTACTGTGCGCTGCCGCCAGCAGATCGGAATATACGTGAATCGCGCGGGCGGGGATGCGGGACGAGAGCGCCTCCCGCATCATTTCCACCTTGTCAAAGACGCAGCCGGCGCCGTAAAAGTATACCGTACCGACCGATACGCCGCCGGCAAAAACCGCTTTCATACCGGGGAGCAAAACGTCCCTCAGTTCTTTCCGTATGTCTTCCTGCGACTGAAAATACGGATTCATGCCTTTCGTGCATACCGAATCGACGACTGTCCCTTCGCGGACGATAAGCCAGTCGGTCTTTGTTGTTCCACTGTCGACAATTAAATTGATAGGAGTCATAAATGTAAAATTTTATCATCCGGAGAGGGTTTTCCTGAAAAAATCCACATCCCGATGAAAGTGAACAGCGCGTTGAATATCAACAGTTCGTAGCCAAAGCTGTAGCCGTCGAACCATTTCTCCGAATTTGACTGCAGGATATAACAGACGGCCGGAGAAGCGACTGCCGCAAACGGAACGGATTTGTCCCGCACCTGCCGCTTCATGAACAGGCCGAACGCAAACATTCCGAGTATGGGCCCGCAGGTATAGCTTGCCAGCGTGTAGACGGCATCAATCACGCTTGTACTGTTCAGCCGCCCGAACGCATAGATGACGATACCCATCACGACGGCCATGCCGGCATGTACGCGCCGGCGGATTTTCCGCACATCGGCGCCGCTTTTATTCCCGGCGCCGAGAATATCTATCGTAAAGGAGGTCGTAAGAGCGGTCAGGGCGGAACCGGCCGCCGCATAGGCGGACGACACAAGGCCCACAATAAAGAGGATTCCCACAGCTGCCGGGAAATAGCCTCCCGTCGCAATCATCGGGAACAGTTCGTCGCTCTTCTCCGGCAGCGCGATATGGCGTTCCGCGGCATACAGATAAAGCAGCACGCCCAGCACGAGGAACAGCAGGTTGATGAAAAACTGCGCGACGGCGCTCGTTATCATGTTTTTCTGCGAATCTTTCGGGCTGCGGCAGCTCAGATTCCGCTGCATCATGTCCTGGTCCAGTCCGGTCATTGCTATCACGGTAAATATCCCGGCAAAAAACTGTTTGAAAAAGAATCGCTTATCATTCGCGTCATCGAGGAAAAACATCCGCGACAGGTCGCTCTCAACGACGGCGGAGAACGCGCCTCCCGGCCCGAAATTCATGCCGGAAACGATGTGAGAGATACATAAAACGACCGAAACCACGAGGCAAAAAGTCTTCAGCGAATCGGTCCATACAAGCGATTTCACGCCGCTTCGGAACGTGTACAGCCATACAAGCGCGACCGTACAGGCGGCATTGACCGAAAACGGCCAGCGAAGCGGGCCGAAGACCAGCAACTGCAGCGTGAGGCAGACCAGGTACAGGCGCACCGAGGCGCCGAGCATCTTGGAGATGAAAAAGAACCATGCGCCTGTTTTGTGCGACGACATGCCGAAACGATTTTCAAGATAGCCGTATATGGATACCAGATTCATCCGGTAGAACAGCGGTACGAGCACGCAGGCGATGATGACCTGGCCCGCCACAAATCCCAGTACCATCTGCAGGTAGGAAAAGCCGCTCGTCTGAACCATTCCGGGGACGGAGACAAACGTCACGCCCGAAATGCTCGAGCCAATCATGGCAAAGGCTACAACAAACCAGGACGACTTCCGGTTGCCGACAAAAAATCCCTCATTATCGCTCTTGCGTCCGGCCACGTGCGAGACGAGAAACAATAATGCAAAGTAAGCGGCAATCGCTGTTAAAACTGAAAGTGGAGTCATCGGCTGCTTTTAATATTCATTTTTCACAAAGATAGTCGATTATTTCATTTCGGGAAACAATATTTTGTTTTATTTTGTTTTGCGTACTGTTTTTTTTTATTCCATGACGGGTCTTTTCATTTGGAGAAGAAAAACAAAACCAATACCTTTGGGGTCAGTTTATAAATTACCTCCATTATAACAGCGCACATGAAATTAATAGCAAAAAGCGGTTCCAGCAAGACCGAGTGGATGATTGTTGAGGGGACACACCTGATTGATTCGGCCGTTTCCGAAGGCCTCAACCCTTTTTTCCAGAACCGGAGAGACATAAGCCGAAGCATACGGCTCGGACTGCCGTCCGTTTTCTTCAAAAGGAAACTTGAAACGGTTTACTTCTACGGCGCCGGATGTTCGTCTGCGGAAAAAAAGGACATCATGAAGTCGTCCCTGATAGCGCAGTTTCGCACGCCGGCGGAGGTCGAAAGCGATTTGTGGGCGGCCGCGCGCGGACTGTTCATCGACCGGACGGGCATCGCGTGCATCCTTGGAACAGGCTCCAATTCATGCCTCTACGACGGGAATGAGATTGTGGAAAACGTAAAGGCTGCGGGCTACATCCTCGGAGACGAAGGCAGTTTCGTCGCGCTGGGAAAGATGTTTTTATCGGATGTGCTGAAAGGTTTCGCGCCGGACGGTCTGACGGACGCATTTTACAGGGAAAACGGCCTTGATTCGCACGCCATTATGGCGAACGTCTACGATTTGCCTTTCCCGCACAGATTTCTGATGCTGACGGCCGACTTTCTGGCCGGCTACACGGACGACCGTTACGTGCATGCGCTTATCATGCAAAATCTTCGCAACTTCTTCACCCGGAACGTCTGCCGGTATGAATACGGGAAATATCCGGTGCGTTTTGTCGGAAAAATGGCCGTCCGCTACGCGGATATGCTGAGGGACGTGGCCGGGGAATTTAACATTGCCATCGACCGGATTCAGGAAAGCCCGATGAAAGGCCTGATTGAATATCATGCCGGTAAAAACGCGCTGTCGCCATAAATTCACCTTTCCGGCACGGACGAAATCCTGTCTCCGAAACATGCGCCGTCGATAATCGCCCCGCCGGTCCAGCCGGGAGCGAATGTAAAAAATAACCGGCTAACGGCAAAAAATATACCGCAGGGAGGTAGCGTAGTGCATTTCAAACCGTCGCGCTTCAGTTGTCCCCTGCAATGAAGAGTCTCCATCCCATGCGTGCAGTGTATATTCATCACTGCAAGTTTTTTATTTCTGAAGAACAAATGAAAACTTTTTTTGAAGACGGATGCAAAATCAACCGTAAAAATGATTTGCACTTAAGTGCGAAAGGCAAAATCAGTTTGAAAAGCGCTTCGGGTAATTACCCTTAAGGCAAAATCGGTCTTAAAAATAAAAAGGGTAATTACCCTTAAGGCAAAACCAATCAGAAAAATGAAAAGGGTAATTACCCTTTAGGCAAAATCAATCTGAAAAATGAAAAGGGTAATTACCCTTAATGCAAAATCAATCGGAAAAAACGTTTCTGTCAAACTCAAACAGACCAAAGCCGTCGGAACGGACGACTTTTTTCCTGAAATATACCTCACGCAGTATAATTTTGAGACAAATCTTTGAATTTTCTCGAAATTATACCGCATGAGGTATATTTTGACGGTTTAACCACAGAGAGACTTTTATTATAACTACACATAAAAAACTAATGTTATACCGCATGGGTATATAAGT
>JAIRYY010000176.1 GCA_031267485.1 Tannerella sp. | reverse complement strand
GCCTCTTCAACCCTTACTTCGGTTTCTTCCGCCTCCGACTCGGCATCTGCAGCCTGTACTTCCGGTTCTTCAACCACTGCTCCGGTTTCGGTTATTGTTTCAACCGGACAATTTTCCGGTGTCCGAGGTTCTTCCGATTTACCTGTACCCTCCATGGAGGTCCTTTCTTCTTCAGGTAAATTTGTTTCTTGAGTGTCCATCATATTACTTTTCACTAATTTTATTCATGCAGGGAACCATCCCTCCGTAAGAGGCACAAAATAACGGGTTATTTTCGTATTTGCCAAAAAAAAAGGCAAAAAAAATTCGCAAAGATGTAATTATTCTCTGCGAACTTAATTTTAATTTATGCAATATTACGTTTATCCGAGGAAGGAAATCAAGATGCCGGCAGCGACGGCAGAACCGATAACTCCGGAGATGTTACTCGACATGCAGTACTGCAGCACATGGTTTTTGGCGTCGTATTTCAGCGCGATTTCATTCGCAACCCGCGACGCCATGGGTACGGCGCTTAATCCGGTAGCCCCGATAAGCGGATTGATTTTCCGCCGGGACAGGAGATTGCAGATTTTAACCATGCAGATACCCGATGCAATGGATAAGGCAAAAGCCAGGAATCCTCCCACGACAATGCCTATCGTCGTCCAGTTGAGGAACGAGTCGCATGTCATCGTGGCTCCCACGCACAGCCCGAGAAAAATCGTAGCCGTGTTCATGATGCTGTTTGACGCCGCATCGAACAGGCGCGAAGTGTCGCTTCCTATCTCCTTGACAAGATTTCCAAACATAAGCATGCCGATAAGCGGAACAGCCGTGGGAACAAATATCGCCACAAGCGTTGTGACGGCTATCGGAAAGATGATTTTCAGCACGCGCAGGTTCTTTATAACAACCGGTTTCGCCGCCTTCTTTTCTTCCTCCTTCATGTTAATCGACAGTTCTTTCTTTGTGCATAACAGTCGGACAACTAACGGTATGATGACGGGCACCAGCGCCATGTAGGAATATGCCGCGATGGCGATAGGCCCCAGCAAATGAGGGGCGAGTTTGATTGTCGTAAATATGGCCGTCGGACCATCCGCGCCGCCGATAATGCCAAGCGCAGACGCCTCTTTTGGCGTAAATCCCATCAATATGGCCGCAAGCAAAACCAGAAAAATGCCGAATTGAGCGGCCGCTCCGAAAATCGAAAGGCGAAGATTCCTCAGCATCGGCCCGAAGTCCGTCAACGCCCCCACTCCCATAAAGATGATCGGGGGAAGGAATCCGGTCTTGATAAGCATGAAATACAGGAAATTCATGATTCCCAGTTCGTGCGCTATGTCATGCAGCGGCATCTCCCAGATATTTCTTATCACGCCGTTAATCTCCACGGAACCATCCTGATTCGCCTGAATAACGCCCATCTCCCCTCCGGGAAAATTGGCGAGCAGGACGCCGAATGCGATGGGAATGAGCAACAACGGCTCGTAATGTTTTTTTATTCCCAGATAGAGCAGACCGAACGCGATCGCGTACATTATCAGGAACTGCGGCTTTTCGACAATACTGCCGAAAGCCGTCATGTCATATATTTTTTGAAACAGATCTTCCATTAAAGCATCATTTAATAATCATCAGAACGTCATCTTCCAAAACCGCATCCCCGGGTTGAACGCATATCGCGGTTACCACGCCGTCGTTTTCCGCACTGACGGCGTTATAGGTCTTCATTGCCTCAATGTAGCAGACCGTCTGGTTTTTCTTCACCGCATCCCCCACTTTAACGGGTGTGTCGGCAGAACTCTTCACCAGGAAAAATTTCCCCTCAAGAGGCGAAAGCAATTCCTGGCCGTCGCCGTCCGTTACCGGTGCGGCCGTCGCTGCGTCCTGCATGGCGGACGCCTGTGACGCCGGGGCGGGAGGCGGAACGGCCTGGGCGGAATCGCCGAAAGCAACCGTCACGCGATAGGATTGACCGTTCACATCCACGCTCAGCGTCTGAGGAGTTGCCGGCAACGCGAAAATGCCGGCGGGGGCGCTTGCCTCACTCCCGCTTCCGGCCGCATGTTTCTTTTCCTTCTCACGCCTGCGCTTGGCTACATCCGCGAGAAACTCCACTTTCGCCTTCCCCGAACGGTAGGCTTCGTACTGAGAGGGATGCATGGCATATTCGAATAATTCTTCGTCGTCCTCGCCAACTTCCCAGTGTTTCCCGTTCATCATCTTGCGATATTTGTCAAGAGCGTCCGGATAGTTGTCCTGGGGGTTGCCGTCAAAGAATTCCCGTCCCTCGGCGGCGGCTTTTTCCGTGATTTCGGGTGCAAGCGGCCCGGGCAAACGGCCGGCTTTTCCCAGGATCATATCCCAGATGTCATCGGCGATCATACTCCAGCGTTCCTTACCTTTAAGCATCTGCATGACATTCATCAGTGCAAGGTTTTTCACATACTGGCTGAATGGCGTCACCAGGGGCGGATAGCCGACGCGCGGCCATACGTAGGCGACCTCGTCGAAAAGACTTATCAGCAGCTCGTCCTGCGTTAGGGGGCGCTCGTTTTTCTTCAAACGGCCCTTGTTGATTGTCGCCAGGTTCGATTCCAGGTCGGCCATCAGACTGCCCATCATGCCGCCGGGCAATCCGGGACCTATCAACAGCGAGTTCATCAGCCTGTTTCTGGGGCTGATGTACAATCCGAGAAAATCATCGGCAAATTCCTGAATCATGCTGCGCACTTTCATATAGGCGCTCATGTTTATTTCCGGCACATGATAGCCTGCGTCCTCAAGCATGGCCTGTACGGTCAGCAAGTCCGCATGTCCCGTTCCCCACGAAAGAGGCTCCATCCCGACATCGATATAATCGCATCCGGCATCGCAGACTTCAAGTATGGAAGCGACACTGAATCCGGGCCCCGCATGACTGTGATACTGAACCGGTATTTTGGGATGCGCCTCCTTTATGTTGGCGACAATCCGTCCCAGCGTGTGCGGACGGCCTATCCCGGCCATGTCCTTGATACAAATCTCATCGGCTCCGTTTTCGATAAGTTCCAGCGCAAGTTTCGTGTAATATTCAACCGTATGAACCGGCGAATGTGTGATGCTGAGCGCACACTGGGAAATCATTCCCGCATCATGCGCATATTTTATGGAGGGTATGATATTCCTGACATCATTAAGTCCGCAGAATGTGCGCGTAATGTCCGTACCCTGCGCCTTTTTAACGTGATAGAACAGCTGGCGCACGTCGGCGGGAACCGGACTCATGCGAAGCCCATTCAACCCGCGGTCGAGCATGTGCGTCTGAATACCCGCTTCACGAAATGGCTTTGTCCAGTCGCGAACCGCCCTGTTCGGATTTTCCCCAAACAGCAGGTTTACCTGTTCAAAACCGCCGCCATTCGTTTCCACGCGGGCAAAGCACCCCATCTCGATAATTGCGGGCGCGATACGCACCAGCTGGTCTACACGCGGCACATATTTTCCGGCCGACTGCCACATGTCGCGAAAGACCAAACTCAATTTTATTTCTCTACTCATATCGTATACTTTTTTTGTTTATACACATTATTTCCTTTCACTTACGCTCCTGGTTTCTCTATTTTCGTGACTTTACCGCGACCTTCCGTAAGGACGCTTACGGCCGATACAATTGCCGCCGCAGTCTGCCCCGGCAAAGCCTCGCCGGCAGAGACGCCCGTCGTTTTTCCCACAGATCTGGCAACAACGACTTCTTCCGGAAAATACTTATTCACCAGAGCAATAAGCGCTTTCCCCAAACCAATCACCAATAACAGTACGGCGTAAACTGCCGCCATACCAACAACCATGAGTAACAATCCCAATTCAAAATTTTCCATGTTAAAATACCTATAAAATGATGTAAATAGCTGCATTTTCATATTGAAATGCGCTCAAAAGTACAAATAATGCGCGAAAATGTAATCATTCCAACCTTAAAAAAACAAAAAAATATTTTTCATACGATTCCCCGACACCGCTATCTGTTTGTTTTCATGCGCATAAGGCCATTATTGCACCCTCATATTTTTTTTTCATCCACAACCGATTTCCGCCTCGACGATTTCTGGAATGAGTTTTAGATAAGCAAACCTCATTTTTATCCAAAACTATCCTTCTACATTCCATATATCGTACCATTCATGACGCATAAAAAAGCGTGGAAACCAGTTGACTTATCTGCCTCAGAGGTATCACCAAACACCTGCCATACAAATAAACAACAGCCCCCCACGCCATTGTACCGTATACTTGTGTTGAAAGTATGACAATAGACGTGAGCGTTACTGTT
>JAIRYY010000090.1 GCA_031267485.1 Tannerella sp. | reverse complement strand
CGTACGTGACGTAGAAAAGCCGTTTTTGAAAGTCGGTCAACGCGGGTGCGAGCACTCGGTCGTCGGCTTTTTCGCCGTTGATGTAAATTTCATGATGCCCAAGCGAGGCCACATGCGCGAAAACCGCCTGCGGCTTACTGTCAAGACGGATGTTTTTGCGAAACCAGACATGCCGTGTGCGTTCTGCCGACGGATGTTTAATCCATGCCGCGGCGTTCCACCCGGCGGGGTCGAGAATGCCGGTCACAAATCGCGCCGGTTCGCTCCATGCCGAGGGTTTGCCGTCTCTGTCATACACCCGGACTTTCCAGAAATAAGCGCTGCTTGAACGCAGTTTTTCTCCTCCGAAAGGTATCAAAACCGATTGCGGGGAGTTGACTTTTCCGCTGTTCCAGACATCGGCGCCGGTTTCCGTCAGCTTTTTGAGGCTGCTTGCCACCAGAATGTTGTAAGCCGTTTGAGACTGTCCCCTGACATGTCCGGCGTCGGTCAGCCGCCACCCGAAACGTGGCGCATGCACATCCATACCAATCGGTTCCGTCTGGTATTCACACTGTAGCCTGGTTGCGACGAACCCGCTGTCCGACTGTCTGCAGGAAAAGGCGATTCCGCATATCAGGGTACAGCCGGCCATGCACGCAAGCAGAAATCTCGAAATTTTCAAAATCTGTTTCATAACAATGTCATTTTAAGTTATAAATACGCACATAATCAATGATATTTTTGCAGGAAAAACTGCGTCGTCTATCCCCGGCCGGGAAACGTGAACTGTCAGGTAAACCGCCTTTTCTACTCCCGCGCCGAACAGTTCGAAAACGTCAATCGTACCGGCCCGATTAACCCTGCCGGCTGGAGGGGCGAATTTTCCCGGAAATAATACCAGATGTTGAACGTCTTCCGGCCCTGCGAGGGTCGGGGACGGTTGTTGATGAACCAGTCGGGATAGGCTTTCATTGCGCGCCCCATTTGTTCGCCGCGGTCGGTTCCCCAATCGAAGTCGGGCGGGTATTGTTCGTCGCCGATCAGCCGGTTTGCCCAGTTGGTCGTTACGTAAACGGCGATTTTGTTGGCGCCGGGTTTCAGGAAGGGCGTGATGTCCGTTTTGTAGGGCGGCGACCACAGTACGCCGGCGGGCTGCCCGTTGATTTCCAGTTCGGCAATGTCATGCAACTCGCCCAAATCGAGGGCTATCCGTTTACCTTTGTCCAGGTCGGCGGACGCTATGCGAACGCTTCTTTCATATTTCGCCGTTCCGGAAAAATATTTCAGGGTGGCGTCCTGCTGTTTGCTGAAATCAATCAGCGACGGCAGTTTACGGCTGAACGGCTTGTCCAGTTTGGGTTCAAAGGACACGTTCCATGCGCCGGTCACGGGGACGGAGGTTTCGCTTAACACCTCCGTTTCGGGCAGCAGGGAATAGTTGCCCTGATGATGAGGAAATATCACAAATACGGATTCGTCCGGCGACAGGTTCAAGTCAATGAATGTCGAATCGCCCTGTTCGCTCCGGTATGCAGTCCGGCGGATGGTTCCGCTGTAGGCGTCCCAAAGTTCGGGCGTGCGGTTTTTTACGGGAAAGGCATACGTTTTTTTCATTTCGGCGCCCGGATTGGTCACGAAGAACATTTCCGCTTCGGGTGTGCGACGCCGTACCATGTCTTTTTTCGATTCAACGTAAGTCCCCTGCTGAAGCAACATCTGACAGCGCGCGAGGTAAGTCATGAACGCTTTGCCGGGTTTAATCCAGGTCTGATGCCGCCCGAAATGCGTACCCCACCAGCCCATGCCCATGCCGGGCTGGTATCTGTCGTCAAACGGCTGGTGCACCCAGTGATGCAAAAACATCCAGTTGACGCCGGACACGAAACCGCCGTCGGCCGAATGTTTCAGAAAAGCCGGGTCTTCCGTATAGTGGCTGACTTCGGGACGTCCGGTGAAGGCTTCCGCCGCGACGATCCGTTTCCCGTAGTGTTTGGCTGCCAAAACGGTCGTTTGGCCGATGGCGCCGCTGCCGCCGCTCCAGAACTCGTCCATCGGCACGTCGGGCAGCGATACGGATTCGTACTGGTCGAACGGGCCGGTGTATGGCTCCCAGTAGAACTGCAATCCCGCCCGGTGTATCATCTCCCGGGCAACCGCCCAGCCGTTGTCGATGAAAAGGCGGTTGACCACCTCTTTGTAATCCTGATTAAAAACTTTCAGGTCGTCCCGTTCGTCCCCTGTGGAATAACGCAAGGCAATCCACGGAAGCGGGTCGTAGCCTTTCAGCCGGACAAATTCGCTGCGGAACGCCGGCGTCCAGTCCTGATCGTCGGCTTCGTAGCTGTCGATATGAACAAACGTAAACGACGCGCCGATGTATTCTTTCAGATGCTCAACCAGCGGATTCAACATTTGCTCCCAGTGATAGACGCTGGCCTCGCGGCTCATTTTGTCCACTTCGAGGGTTTTCCCGATAATCTCGTCGGGCAGGGGATGCGGGTTGGACATCGTCGGGGCATGACCGATACGGTAAACCGTCCACCGGCCTTCCGGCGCCTGCCAGTCCAAACGGCCTCCGGCGTCCATCCGGCCTGTGATGTCCAGCACCTCCGCAACGCCTGCATCCGTCTTTGAGGGAACGGCCATCACCGCCACATCCTTGTAGAACGTCGCCCGTTTGCCGGTCGTTCCCCAGCCTTTATAGACCGGCAGCCCGGGCTTTTCCAGCTGCACCTCGACCCGTTGATTTCCGGCGACTTCCTGCCTGCTCGACACCAGCGTCTGCATTCCCTGTTCTTCCGTAATCCAGGGTCCGCCGCTCGTTGCATAGCCCGGCGAGTTTTGGATGCCTAATTTCAATCCGAGCCGCTTAGCTTCGGAGGCGGCATGACGCATGGCGTTCCAGTAAGCGGGACTGCGATAGGTCTGTTCGGGCCAGGGGTTATTCTCCGTCGGCGCATGTGTCTCCTGCACGGCCGACGCCAGATTGAAAATCGTAGCGCCACCGATACCGGCTTCCTTCATCGCTTCCAAATCTTTGGTAATTCCTTCTTTGGAAAAATTGCTTCCCATCCAGTGCCACCAGACAAACGGGAGGTATCCGTCAGTCGGAGCGTTGAATTTCCGCGCCAGCGACAGCAGGGTTTCCGCCGTCTCCTGCGCACGGAGGCCTGTGCCTCCCGATAATCCCACCAGCAGCATGGCTGCCGGTAAATGCTTAAAAAACCGGTTTAACCGTTTCATGTTGTATTATTTATAGGGCTCTATGACATTTGGGATTGCTTCGTTCCTCGCTGGTGACGGGGCGGGTGTTGTCCCGTCAAATGATGGAGACAGGCAATGAACAAAATTACCCATACGATTCGTTATAGCGCCATTTATTTTATCTGCAAAATTAGCATTATTCGTTGAATAATGAAAAAACAAAAGTAAGAAAAGGGATTTCTTATATAGAAGATATAATCCCAAAATGTCCATTGGCGGCAGATTCTTCACAAGCGTCTTTGTTCGTTCGGACAAAGCGCCGTATCTTCCGCGGATTCCGGGTCATTTTCTCCGCCGGCAGAGGTAGAATCCGCGGAAGATAGGGATTAAACGGTTGCAGGGGCGGGTTTTAAACCCGCCCCTGCGTTACCGTCATTCGCCAGGTGTGTATTTTGGTGCGGTTGCCTTGATTAAACAGGCTCTATAACGATATGTTCAAATTTGATTACCCGCACAAAACGTTATAGCGCCGATTTATAGCATTTTGGGTGGGTAAGTAGTTGTCTAAAAATAACCGTATCATTTCTTTTTACGCAGGTCTATCTGAAAAGCCGAGTCTTCGTCACCCGCGAGCGGAGTGAAGCGATCCGGGTCGTTGCCTGCGCCCTCGCAATGACGGCGACTGTCGAGACAGTCATGTATTCGGCAAATGTATCATTTATTTTTAGACGAATCCTAAGCGGCAGATGCGACCCGGCAAACCGTAACGCCTGCAGCAGGGGAAAAGGATAAGGATACGGCGACCGTACCGCCGGCGATACGGCGAGCGTATCGCAGGGGATACGACGGCCGTACTGCCGGGGATACGACGAGCGTTCACACCGCGAGCACATAGTCAAATATATAGGTTCGCGGTTCTTTCAGCAATACCGCGCTGTGCGAATACTGCGTCGTGAGGCTCAGCTTATAGTCGCCGGCGGGCAGGCCGGCGGGCACGATGAACGACACTTTCGACGGCTCGTTCACCAGAATGGCGGTAGATTCGACGATCACGACCGCGCCGCTGTTCTGATCGATGAGCGTGATGCCGTTGTGGGGGCTGTCGCCTGCAATGCGGATTCTGGCGCCCGCGAGGTTGACCCCGCCGCCCGGCGTGAGGCGCGTGTTTTCCTCGCCCGACGCCACGTCCGTAAGCGAATTGATGACCAGCCCGCTCTGCGCCATGCCCCGCACGTTCACGTGAATGTTGTTCACCGCATTGCGCAAGTCCACGCTGGGGGTAGCATTTACGCGCAGGCTGTGCTGCGCGGGATCCCATTTGGCATGGTCGCCCACAAACACGCCGTTCACCCGCAGATTGAAATAGCCCAGCCCGAAATAGACCGACGCGCCGTTGGCCACCTGCTCGACGACGACTTCCTTGAGGATGTCGAGCGACGAACGGAGCGTCGAGGGGTTCAGGTCGGTGCGCCGCGCCACGGCGAGGCGGATTAAATCGTCTTCCTTCAACGATTTGGTAGTTACTACGCGACCATAACGGTCGTCTTTCCTGTCCGTAATCGTCAAATCATACAGTTCGACGATTACACTGTTTTTTTCATTTGCCATAATTCCTGTTATTTTAGTTTATTGTTCATCGTTCGTCGTGCCACCCGGCATCAAAGACCAGGCGTACCGGGCCGATCAGGCCGGAAGGTATCAGGGCGTCGTCCTTTTTCCACAGATCCCACATGCAGAATGTCTGGCGTCCGCTCGGGTCGGGCGTGCCGTCCAGGAGCCACTGCGGCCAGCGTTCCAGCGTGCCGTCCGGACGGCGTTCCGGTTCCGGAGGAAGGGAAGCGTCGCCTATCAGCCGGTTCGGCCAGAGATTCGTCACCCGTATTTCCAGGATGTTTTCCTTTTCCGGGTCAAGAAACTGCGTCACGTCGACCGTTTTTTGCAGTTTCCAGAGTACGCCGAGTTCCCGGCCGTTGATCGCTACTTCCGCCAGGTCACATGCCCTGCCGAGGTCGAGCGCCACCTTCTGTCCTTTCGCAAGAGCGTTCTTAGGAACTTTCACCGACTTTCTGTAAACCGCCGTGCCGCTGAAATATTTGACGGCTTCGTCCGGAGAATCACTCCACGAAATAAGCCGGTCGAAGGTGATTTCTTCCCTGCCGGGAA
>JAIRYY010000223.1 GCA_031267485.1 Tannerella sp. | reverse complement strand
CGTCCTCCTTTCCGGACGTCCCGTCGGAATAGTCGTAGTTGTAGCCGTACCGGGTACCGCTGAAACCTCCGCTCAGGTCGACCACAGGCAGATAGCCGGCATTTCCCGGCGTCGCGTTATTGGATGAAATCTGTTCCTCATTCTGAATAATCCGTATGGAATAATTGCGTTCGAGGCCGATTCCGATACATTTCTCCAGCGTGTAGAGTTCCTGGGCGCATACGGCGACGCAGGATACGGCAGGAACTATGACCGTTAACAGATACCGTTTCATTTCGTTTCTTTTTTGTTTTTTAAATTGGTTGCAATAAAGCTGTACATGGCCGGCACGATGTATAAGGTCATGAAAGTGGAGACCATCATCCCTCCGACGACGGCCGTACCCATGGCGATGCGTCCGTTCGCCCCTTCCGCCGAAGCGAACATGAGGGGCAGCAGTCCGAGTATCGTGGAGGCGCTCGTCATCAGAATCGGGCGGAGGCGCTGAACGGAAGCGGTACGTATGGCCTCTTCCTTGTCTATCCCCGCGTTCTGCCGCTGGTTGGCGAACTCGACAATCAGGATGCCGTTCTTTGCGACCAGCCCTATCAGCATGATGATGCCAATCTGGCTGAATATGTTCATCGTGATATCCCCGTTGCTCATAAACCACAAGGCCCCGGCGACGGCCAGCGGGACGGTGAACATCACAATCAGCGGGTCCTTGAAACTCTCGAACTGTGCGGCCAGCACGAGATAAATCATAATCAGCGCCAGAATCAGCGCGAACATCAGGCTGTCCGAGCTTTCGCGAAATTCCTTGGATTCGCCCGACAGGGCTGTGCGGAAGCTCTCGTCCAGTACTTCTTTGGCAATTTTATCCATTTCGTCCAGTCCCTCGCCGAGCGTGTAGCCTTTGTTCAGTCCGCTCGAAATCGTGGCGGCGACAAAACGGTTATAGCGGTACAGCTGCGGGGGGGCGACGTTTTCTTCGAGAATCACCAGGTTGTCGAGCTGAATCATCGAGCCGCTGTTGCTCCTGACGTAGATAGACTTCAGGTCGAGCGGCGTATTGCGCTGCTGGCGGTTTATCTCGCCCAATATCTGGTATTGCTTGCCGTTCATGTAGAAATAGCCCATTCGCTGTCCGCTAAGGGCATACTGCAGCGTCTGGGCGATGTTGCGGGTGCTCACCCCAAGCAGCGAAGCCTTGTCGCGGTTGATTTCCAGGCGCACTTCCGGTTTGGTGAATTTCAGGTTGACGTCGGCCATCTGGAACACCGGGCTTTCGTTCACCTTAACCATGAACGCAGGTAAAAATTCCTCCAGCTTCTGAATACTTGTGGCCTCCAGCACGTATTGAATCGGCATGCCCCCGCGCCTGTCGCCGAACGTGGACTGCTGCTGCACGAACCCTCTTGCCGTCGTTTCCTTCCTGACCTCGGCCGAGAGCAGGTCGGCAATCTCCATCTGCGAGCGTTCGCGGTCGGCGATATCCGGCAAAATAACCGAGATGAATCCCATTGAACCGAATGCGCGCGTTGTGATTACCTTCCTTTCGTAGGCGATGGAATCGGCAATTTCTTCTATCTTGTCCGAAAAATCGCGGACAAATTCGTAGGTGGCGCCTTCCGGCCCGCGAATGTTAACCGTTATCTGCGAACGGTCTTCCAGGGGAGACAGTTCGGAGGGGATTCTGCTCCAGAAAAAGGCGATTGCACCGAATAAAAACAGGACGACCGGGATTGAAATCCACCGTTTTTTCAGGAAAAAATCCAGGGAAGACGAATACAGGCGGTTCAGTCCCTCGAAAAAAGGTTCGGACTTCCGGTAAAGCCAGTTTTTCTTTTCCTGGCGTTTCAGCAGTTTCGTCGCCAGCATGGGCGTGAAAGTGAGCGCCACAAAAGCCGAAATGGCGACGGATCCCGCGATTACGATGCTGAACTCCTTGAACAGGCGTCCCGTCATTCCCTCCATGAAGACTATCGGGATGAATACGGCGATAAGCGTGACGGTCGTGGAGATGACGGCGAAAAATATTTCTTTCGACCCCTCGATGCCGGCCGCTTTGGGCGTCATCCCCTGTTCGATGCGCACGTAAATGTTTTCCGTTACGACGATTGCATCGTCGACGACCAGTCCGACGGACAGTACAATCGCCAGCATCGTCAGCACGTTGATAGAAAATCCCGAAACGAACATGACGAAAAACGCGCCCACCAGCGATACCGGTATGACGACGACGGGAATAAGCGTGACCCGCCAGTCACGGAGGAACAGATAGATCACCAGCACGACGAGTATGAACGCCACGTAAAGGGTCTCTTCCACCTCGTATATGGACGCGCGGATAAACTGCGTGTTGTCGTAAATCATCTCTATCGTCACATCTTCGGGCAGGTCTTTCTTCAGCTGTTCGACGCGCACGTAGGCCTCGTTTGCTATTTCAATGTGATTCGCTCCGGGCTGCGGAATAATAATGTCCACCACCATCGGCTCGCCGTTCCGCTTCATGATGCTTTTTATATCTTCGGGCGACAGTTCCGCGCGGCCCACGTCCTTGAAACGGACGATGTTGTTGTCGTTTTCCTTGATGATAAGGTCGTCAAATTCCTTGGCGGTATGCATCAGCCCCATTGTGCGGATGGACAGTTCGACCGTGTTTCCCTCGATGCTTCCGGAGGGCAGTTCCACATTTTCGGCATCGACGGCGTTTCTCACGTCAATCGGCGTGACGCCGTAGCCGGCCATTTTGACCGGGTCGAGCCACAGGCGCATCGAGTAGCGTTTCTGTCCCCAAATATCCACGGCGCTGACGTTCTGAATGGTCTGCAGGCGTTCCTTGACGGTCAGTTCGGCAATCTCCGTCAGTTCCATCAGCGAACGCTGGCTGCTGCGGATGCCGATCTGCATGATAGGCGTGGCGTCGGCGTCGGCTTTCGACACGGTGGGCGGGTCGCAGTCGCGCGGCAGATAGCGCTGTGCGCGGGAAACCTTGTCGCGCACGTCGTTCGCCGCCGTTTCGAGGTCGACCGAGAGTTCAAACTCAATGGTGATGCGGCTGTTCCCCTGACTGCTGACGCTGCTGAGCGAGCGGATGCCGGGGATGCCGTTGATATTCTGTTCCAGCGGCTCGGTAATCTGATTCATGATTACTTCGGCATTGGCTCCCGGATAAGTGGTGTTGACGGAGATGACAGGCCGGTCGACGCTCGGATATTCGCGGACGCCGAGCGACTGGTAGCCAATCATGCCGAACAGCAGTATGACAAGCACCATGACGGTGGCCATAACCGGACGGTTGATGCTTAATTCGGAAATATTCGCCATATCGTTATTCTTTCAGGTTGTCAATCGTGACGTTCATGCCTGTACGCAACTGCATGACGCCGGTGGTGATAACGGTATCGCCGGGCTGAAGCCCTTCGAGCGACTGCACATAGCTTTCCGTGCGCAGCCCCGTGATGATTTCCACCGCTTTCGCCGCGCCGTTTTTATACAGATAAACAATGTTTTTCCCCATTTCGGGAATAATCGCCTCGCTCGGTACGGCCAGCGCATCCCTGATTTCGCGCCGGACGATTTCGACCGACAGCGTGCGCCCCGGTAAAATCGCCTCGTTCGTGTTCGGATACAGCGCGCGCACTTTCAGCGTGCGGGTCTCCAGGGCGAGCTTGCTCTCCACGGCGTAGACTTTCGCGTTGTGTTTTTGCATCATCCGGCTGGCGCTTTCCATGTAAAAAGCAATATCGGTGCCGTCCGCCACCTCCGACACATAACTCTCGTTAATGGAAAATTCAATTTTCAGCGGGCTTATTTTCGTCAGGTTGGCGACGATTGTGGCCGGAGTGGCATAAGCGCCTTCGCTTACGAGGCGCAGCCCGATGATTCCGTCGAACGGCGCGCGCAGTTCGGTCTGCAGTATTTTGGCTTTCACGAGTTCGATATCGGCCATCAGCTTATCCAGTTCCGTCGTCACCTGTTCGTAGGCTTCCTGGCTTACGGCGTCCTTTTTGAGCAGCGTTCCCTGGCGGAACACGCGCTCCTTGGCCAGGGGAATCTGCGTCTCCAGCTTTTTCAGTTCGGCCTGTAGCGGCTGGTCGTTGATTTTAGCCAGCAAGTCTCCCTGCTTCACGTGCCTGCCTTCGTTGAAATGTATACTGACGATTTTACCGGACGACTCGAAAGACAAATCGACCTCCTCATCCGGAATGGTCGTGCCGGTAGAAATCGTCTTATCCGTAAGGGACTGTTTTTTCATTACGACGGCATTAATACTTAAAGGCAACCTTCTCTGCGACGGAACCGGCGCAGGCGGTGCGGCAACTTTTTCTTCCTTCGACTCCATCTGGTCCTTGATACGCGGATATACAATTATCCCTGTTATGAATAGCAGTATGATACCTGTCAAAATCCATTTTGCCGGCTTTGTCATGTTGTTCCTGTTTATGGTAAATTAAAAAACGTTTTTAAACTCGACGGAATATGACATGTAAATGCTGAAAAGGTTTAATGTCCACGCAATAAAAAAGGATTTGTGAACACTTTTTATTACATCACGCGCAGGAAAACTATATTATGACATGCGCATGTCGCGGACTATTCCGGGCCGGGTTTTTGCCCGAAAATGCCCCGGAATATACATTTTTTCATAAAAATATATACCTTTACGCCTGATATGAACTATATAAACAAATAAAATGTCTGATTATAAACAGTTACTGGAAAGACAGAGAAGATTTTTCGCTACCGGCAGAACGCGAAATATGGAGTTTCGGAAGGAGCAGTTAAAAAGACTTCGCCGGGTCGTGATTGAAAAACACGGGGAGGTGGAAGAATCCCTGTACCGGGATTTGCGGAAATGCGAGTTTGAAGCCTTTGCGACGGAGGTGACGGCGATGATTGATGAAATAGACTGCGCCGTCGCGAACCTGGAGGCGTGGACGGCGCCGGTGGACGTGGAGACGCCGCCGCTGTTCGGACAGGCGGAAAGCAAAATCTATTACGAACCTTACGGGACGGTATTGATTCTCAATACGTGGAACTATCCTTTTGTCCTTTGTTTCAAACCGCTGGTGGGCGCTTTGGCCGCCGGCAACTGCTGCGTCGTCAAGCCGTCCGAAGTGGCCCCGACGACCTCGAAAGTCCTGGCCGGCATTATAAACGCGGCTTTTGACGCGGAATACTGCGTGGCCGTGGAGGGCGGGGTTGAAGAAGCGACCGAATTGCTGAGGGAGCGTTTTGACTTTATTCTTTATACGGGAAGTACGGGCGTGGGACGTATTGTCGCCCAGGCCGCCGCCGCGTATCTGACCCCGACAGCGCTCGAACTGGGCGGGAAAAGCCCCTGCATTGTCGACCGTACGGCCGATATTGAGCGTTCGGTGGCCTCCATTTGCTGGGGTAAGTTCATCAATGCGGGACAGACGTGCGTGGCGCCCGATTACGTATGGGTTCATCGCGACGTGAAGGACAGGCTCGTCGAAGCGCTTGCCGGACAGATTCGGGCCTTTTATGGCGACGACATTAAAAACAGCCCCGATTTCGGACGCATTATCAATGACCGCCGTTTTGAACGCCTGCTGTATCTGATGAAAGAAGGCCGGATTGTTTTCGGCGGCGAAACGGATGCGGAACAGCGTTTCATATCGCCGACCCTCATCGACGGAATCACGTGGGACAGCCGGATTATGCAGGAAGAAGTGTTTGGCCCCATACTGCCCGTGCTGACGTTCGAAGATGCGGAGGAGATTGTGGAAACGCTTGTCCGGCGCGAAAAACCGCTGGCGCTGTATCTTTATACCACCGACAGGGCTATGGAGGAATTGATTGTCAACCGCATCCCGTATGGCGGCGGTTGCGTGAACGCCACGCTGATGCACATGCTCAATACGAATCTTCCGTTTGGCGGCGTGGGAAACAGCGGACATGGCTTTTATCAGGGACGGTGGAGCATCGAAACCTTTTCGCACCGGAAATGCATTCTCAACCGGGCTTTGAGCGACGGGACGCCGCCTCTTTTCCCGCCCTATGCCGACCATGTGAAAATGTTGAAGCAAATGTATCTTCCGGCTGCCGAATAACGGGTTTCCGTTCGCATTTGCAGCAATAATATTTGTTAATTAGATGTCTGTAATGTGAATACACGGTTTAATTTGCCGCTTTTGCGTGAAATATTGTTTTAAGTTTCCACAATATGCAGTTATTATTTTTTTATTATTGTTATATTTGCGCAATAAAAAGCGGGGTAAGGTTGTAACGGATTATTTATTTATTAAAAAATAGCAATTATGAAAGAGATGATTACAAAAAAGGCGCTGCTCCTGTTCGCACTGTCTGTGTTTTTTGCCATGGGTGCAAGGGCGCAGGTTGTTACCGGAGTTGCTTTGCTGGGTGCAGACACCATAACGCTGGGTGTTGGCTGCGATACGACGCTGGTTGCGATTGTTTTGCCGCATGATGCGGCAAACAAGTCGGTTATCTGGACGCCATCCAATAAGCTGGTCGTCGATACCGCAAGGGTCGAGGATGATACGGTTTGTACAATCACGGGTATTAGCGTCGGGGAAGCGAAGATTATTGTCATAACAAAGGAGGGAAACTATTCGGATACCTGCGTGGTTCGCGTGGTTGTGCCGGTGGACAGCGTAAGGCTGAAGGATGATAGCTTGACGCTGACGCTGGGGCATGACACGACACTGATTTCGAAGATATATCCGAGAGATCCGGATGTTCCGCCGACAAACGGCAGTATGGAATGGACAAGCAGCAATCCGCTGGTGCTTGAAGTCCTGTCCGTTGAAGACGATTCAATATGTTCGGCGAGGGCCGTGGAGGTGGGGGTTGCCACCCTTTATGTCACGTCGGCCGACGGGAAAAGGGATTCCTGCGTCTTCACGGTGGAAGCGCTTCCTGTGACGGATGTGGCGCTCAACATCGACAGTATAAAAAGGATGCCGCTGGGGAGCGACACGACCCTGATTGCGCGCGTGTTTCCTCTTGGCGAGGCGAACGATTCCATCAGGTGGTACAGCGATGACTATGCGGTTGTCCGGGTGACGACGCCGGGCTATGACACGATTGTCACGATCAGGGCCGTGGGTGAGGGCGAGGCGCATATCTTTGCCGTTTCGATGGTCGACGGCACGCAGAAGGATTCCTGTTATGTCAAGGTGGTTCCCGTTCCCGTGGACAGTCTTTATTTGAATACGGACAGCCTGGACCTGGTGATTCATACCGACACGACGCTGATTGCATCTTTCACTCCGCGCAATGTGACGAACGATTCCGTTATATGGACAAGCCGCGACTCGTCGGTTATCGACATCATCTCCAACCCGCTGAACAGATACGACACGACGTGCGTGATCAGGGCCGTCGGGGCGGGAGAGGGTATGATCTATGCGGTGTCGGTTGAAGACGGCTCCTGCAAGGATTCCTGCGTGGTCACGGTGATCGTTCCCGTAGAGAGCGTCGTGCTGGATTCGACGGCATATCACCTGAATCTGAAAAATGATACGACCCGCGTATTGAAGGCAAGGCTGTATCCCGATTCGGCGACATGGATGCGCCTGAAGTGGAGGAACTTTGACGAAAGCCTGGCGGTCATAGATTCGGTGCCGGAGGCGGCTGGAGATACGTTATGTTATATTAAGGCGTTGAAGGCGGGCGTCGACACGATTTGTGTGACGACGGCGGACGGCCGCTGGAGTGATACGTGCTATGTGGTCATCGCTCCCAGAGAGGTGGACAGCGTGAGGATAAGCAAGGACGACGGCAGGGTGGTCGATGACACGCTTCAGCTGTCGGCCAACAGCCGGTTTGAACTGGCAACGGCCGTTTATCCCGCAAATGCGACGAACGATTCGATACGGTATTCGAGCAGCAATGTCGCCATCCTGAGCCTGGACACCATATCGGATGTCGTCTATATCCATGCGCGTGGAGAGGGTACGGCCACCGTATACGCCCTGGCCGCCGACGGCAGCGGGGAAAAGGATTCCTGTATCGTCAAGGTGAGGAACGTGCCGGTAACGGGCATCCGCCTCGACCGGGATACCCTCCGTCTGTACGAGCAGCATGAGGGGATACTTCGGGCTTCCATCCTGCCGGGCGACGCCTCGGACAGGTCGGTGGCATGGAGAATCGGCAATCCGGACGCTGTCGAGCTGATTCCGGCGGAAGAGGATTCCATATTCAGGTTTAAAGGGCTGACCGTGGACACGCTTCTTATCCATGCTTTTCCGGGTACATTCCAGGGAGGCAACCTTGCAGACATCAACATAAAAGATTCCTGCGTCGTGATCATAAGGGAGCAGTTGATTTTCGTGGAATCGGATACGGCGGCGGCGGAGACGGGCGGCGTGATCAGGCTGTATCTGAAGATACCGGAGAATGGCGCTGTTAACGGCTCGTTCGACCTGCATCTGCCGAAAGGATTCGGTCTGGCGTTTGACGGGGATAAATACAAGGCCGCACTGGATGCCGCTTACGGCGCGTCGTCGGTACTGAATGTCACGAGGCAGAATAACGACAGCACCTACCGGTTTGACGTCGTGTTGAGGCCGACGTCCACGGCCGGTACGGTGTCGAAGAAGCTCGTCATGGAGATTCCCTACACGATCTACGGCAGTTTTACGGGAGAGCCGACGGGTCTTTATGATGCCAGCGTCACGGATGCCGCTTTCAGACTGGGCAGCAATCCGGAGTTCAGGGACGACCGGCAGGAGTTCAGCATTAAATACTTCCACGACCCCACCGGCAACGAGCCCGTGCGCGGACAGGAACGGATACTGGCATACGTCCGGGATAACCGCCTGTATGTTAATACCGGCAGGGCGGAAACCGTCCGTGTCTACCTCCTGAACGGACGCGCCGTCATGGCAGGGGAGAAGGCGGAAGGACTGGCCGTATTCGATGTGGACGTCCCGGACGGAATCCTTATTGTAAGGGGCGGCTCGGGATGGTCGCGCAAGGTCTTCGCTCAATGAGATGACTGTGTATTAAGAGAAAACGGCCGGGGGGGAACATCCTCCCGGCCGTTTTTTTTACCCTTCCCTCCCCCCGGCATGCCCTGCCCTGCCCCTGCGTTGTCGTTGCAGGAACGTCATTGCGGGGGACGAAAAGGTGCAGGCGTCATTGCGAGGAACGAAGCAATCCAGGCACAGGCGGCGAGCCGGCGGGGCAGGAAGCTATCCGGGTCATCGCCTGTGCCTGGATTGCTTCGTCGTTCCTCCTCGCAATGACGGAGAAAATACAGTGCATGAAATTACCCAGCGCAAAGTAATATTATCTGTTTTACGTCGAAAAGTTTGCAATTCATGAAAAATTATTATCTTTGCGCCTGCATCAGTAACAAATTAAATAGAATAACAGTATGGCAAAAAAGTATTTCTGGAAGATTTGGCTCAGGCCTAACACCCTGACAAAGGCCGTGGAGAACGACTGTTAACGGCCGTAACGCCGCAGGGCGTGACGACGGGAATCGTCAAGGCATGACGACGGGAACCGTCAAGGTGTGACGACGGGAATCGTCAAGGCGTTGTGACGGGAATCACAAAGGCGTTGTGACGGGAATCACAAAGACGTTGTGACGGGAATCACAAAGGCGTTGTGACGGGAATCACAAAGGCGTTGTGACGGGAATCACAAAGGCGTTGTGACGGGAATCACAAAGGCGTGACGACGGGAACCGTCCGGGCAGCATGAAATAAATAACATATCATACATTATTAAATCGATTTTATTATGTCAACAAAGAAATTTTTACTGGAAGAGAAGGAGATTCCGACAGCATGGTACAACATTGTTGCGGACATGAAGAACAAGCCGCTGCCGCCGCTTAATCCGGCGACGAAGC
>JAIRYY010000022.1 GCA_031267485.1 Tannerella sp. | reverse complement strand
GCAGTGAAGCAATCCAGGCACAGGCGGTGTAAGCCCGTACGGTTGTCAGGTTGTCGCCTGTGCCTGGATTGCTTCGTCGTTCCTCCTCGCAATGACGAGTCTTCATGTACCCGTCATTGCGAACGCAGTGAAGCAATCCAGGCACAGGCCGTTTAGCCCGGATGGTTGTCAGGCGGACGCGTGTTCCTGAATTGGGAACACGTGTCCCTGAATTGAGAACACGTGTTCCTGAGTTGGGAACGCGTGTTCCTGAGTTGGGAACGCGTGTTCCTGAATTGGGGACGCGTGTTCCTGAGTTGGGGACGCGTGTTCCTGAATTGGGGACGCGTGTTCTTAGCGGGAAATGACGGACAGGGAGGCGGTAAAGACGGCAAAACGGCCGGGGCGCAGCGGGATGTCACGTATCCGGATATTATCGTGGAGTAACGTTTTTTTATACGGATTTTTTTTTGTACGTTTGCGCGGTCAGAAGAAATCCTGTTACTCATGAAAAATTTTATCATTTACAACAGCCCTGCAGGCCCCCTGCGTATTGTGGAAAACGGCGCGGGCATCACGAACATCGACTTCCTCACAAACAGGCCGGAGAATCCTGACGGAGCGGAAGAGAAAGAGACGCCTCCGTTAAGGGAGACCGTCAAACAGCTGGCGGAATATTTTGCAGGCAGGCGCACCCGTTTCGACGTGAAACTGGACCTGCACGGCACCGACTTTCAAAAACGCGTCTGGAACGCGCTCCGTACAATACCATACGGCGAAACGCGCACCTACAAACAGATGGCCGAATACGCCGGCTGTCCGAAAGGCGCCCGCGCCGCAGGAATGGCCAACAACCGCAACCCCGTTTCAATCATCGTCCCGTGCCACCGCGTCATAGGCGCGGACGGCTCCCTCACCGGATATGCGGGCGGATTAAATATCAAACGGATGCTCCTTGACATCGAACAGTAAAACCACATAAATTATACAGATATGAAAAATTTCCTGCTATCAGTTACTCTCCTTGCCTTGACAGGCCTCATGTCATGCGGGGAAAATGTCCGCACGATTGAGCGGCCGTCTTTCAGCGTTAGAAACACCCGTACGCTTGAAATCAATAAAATCATTCTGACCGATACGGCTACAATCATCCATGTTGACGCCTTTTTCCGTCCGAATAACTGGATACGCATCGACTCGCTGACATATTTGCAGGGAGGAGACAGCAAGTATTTCGTCACGGGCGCGGACAGCATTGAACTGAGCCGGGAGTTCTGGATGCCCGAATCGGGGGAGGCATCGTTTGTCCTGAAGTTTCCGCCAATAGACCGCAAGCTGAAAAGTATTGACTTTATCGAATCGGACTGCGACGACTGCTTCAAGATATACGGCATCGACCTGACGGGAAAGGCTTCCGCTCCGAAGTATCCCGAAGGTCTGCCGCAGGAACTTTACGACGTGCAGACTGACATGACGGAATCGCTGCCGGATGCGGAGCTGAAAATCGGGACAACGCGTATAAACCTGCACCTGCTCGGATACCGGAAAGGCATGAGCGGCGGAAACGGCACGGTCTATAACACCCGTTTCTTTCCGGCCGAAGAAGTCGAAACTTCTTTTTCAATCGACGAGGAAACCGGTACTGCCGCCATTGAGTTTGAACAGTACGGTACGGCGAGAAGTCTTATACGCGCCGCCTGGCAGTCGATTACAGTCGTCAGCGCTCCGGGAGAAACGATGGATATCTACGTGGACTTGCGGGAACGCGGACGGCAGGGCGCCCGTTACCTCAAAACGGAAAGCGCCCCGAAGCCCGTATATTATTTCACCGGCCAAAACGCCGCAGTCAACCGGGCGATGAATAATAGAAACAGCAAATACAGGCTGGATTTGCAGCGGATGGAGTCCTATAATGAAATCGCCGGCATGAACGCGGATGAATACACGGATTATATCATCACGAAATACAACGGCGCTGCCGAAACAATCCGCCAATCCGCCGAACTTTCCGCGCTCGAAAAGGAACTGGCCGATACCGACAACAAAATGCTCGTACATTATTTTATATTGACCGGAGAAAGGCAGCTGGAAATGGCTTTCCGCATTAAAAATCAAATACCGGGCGATCAGCGGGACTTAAAAAACTACAAAGCGCCGGCATTTACCGCGAAACATTACGACGTACTTAAAGATTTCCGCATCGACGGCGCAAAGTACCTGTACACGGAACTGTTCCCCTTCGCCTGTTCGATGTATTTCGACGGAAAAACAAGTCTGGAAACGGTAACCGGACAGACGGAAGGTTTCCTGTACGACCTGCAGAAAGTGCATCATCTGGGACGCAAAATAGAAGAAATGGAGCCCCTGACGGATGAGGACAAAGCGGAACTGTCGTCCGTAAACAATCCTTTTTTCGCGGATGTCCTCGCCGCCCTGAATAAAAAACTTCAGCAAAAACTGGAAGAAGCCAAAAGCAAAACGGGATACACAATCTGTGAAGTTCCGAAAGCGCCGGACGCGAAACTGTTTGACGCCATCGTCGCAAATTACAGGGGGAAAGTCGTGCTCGTCGATTTCTGGGCTACCTGGTGCGGCCCCTGCCGCGCCGCCATAAGCCGGACGGAACCGCTCAAAGACAATGTGCTGAAAAACGGCAGCCTCGTGTTCCTCTATCTCACCGGCCCGTCGTCGCCGGAAACGAAATGGCTCGCCATGATTGCCGACATCAAAGGCGAACACTACCGGGTCGACGAAAAACAGTGGAAATACCTGTGCGACAAATTTAATATCGACGGCATCCCCTCGTATGTGCTTGTCGACAAAAACGGCGACTACAGGCTGCGCAACGATTTCCGCAATCACGAAACAATGAAAAAAACATTGCTGGAAGAGACTGGCCGGTAATCCTCCGGACAGAATCAGCCGGTTACCATGAATTTAAGCGCGAACGTATCATGCCAGACAAGAACGATACACCTGTATATGTAGACAGTATCCGGAAAAATTTCGACCGGATATATGTCATTTATTTCCCACGCTTACAGCGTTTCGCACGCGAATATGTCATATCGGACGAAGAGGCCGAAAATATCGTGCAGGATGTGTTTGTGATGCTGTGGGAAAAACGGAATGCGCTCAACGTGCAGATCAGCCTGACCGCCTACCTGTTTTCGCTGGTTAAAAATAAATGCATTGACTGTCTGCGGCATGAAGTAATCGTCAACGACTACAAAAAGGAACTGGCCGTCAAGCTGCAGGCGCTGGAAGAACTGAATCACGCATTCAGTTCCGATGAGGATATCGAACGAATCCTCCGCGACGCTGTCGGCAAACTGCCTGAGCGCTGCCGCGAGATATTCATCAAAAGCCGGATTGAAGGAAAAACGCTCCACGATATCGCCACCGAAATGAACATCTCGGCCAATACAGTTAAAAACCAGTTATCCATTGCACTCAAAAAACTTAAAATCGAACTGAAAGAATACCTGCCATTGCTGTTTTTTTTGACATAGCGTTAAATAACGTTTATTTTGTCGCGCCTTTTGGTCATAAACGCATTTTCAAACGCTCTTTCAATAAACAGTAAAAAAATGCAGGATCATCTGATAGATAAATATTTTAATAAAACGCTTTCGTTCGGCGAAAAACAGGAGTTGTTCGCAAGAATGGAAACCGACGAAGCGCTTCGTAAAGCATTTATTTCGCTTCAGAATCTTCATGCCCTGTCCTTTTTTCTGCCCGACGGGACGATTCGCCCCGACATGGCCGGAAAACTGAAACAGTTCAAACGCAAAGTACGCCGGAGGCGCCTCATCCGGTCATTACGACATGCAGCCGGCTATGCCGCCGCCATAATCCTTACCGCGACAATCACCTGGGCGATACTGAAAGCAGCCTTGACGGACGACGGACAACCGGTTATGTACACGGAATTTTCCGTTCCCGCAGGCCAGCACGCCTCCGTCAAACTGCACGACGGCACGGCCGTATGGCTGAATGCGCGTACCACGCTGCGCTATCCGAACGTGTTTACCGAAGGCGAGCGGCGCGTCGAACTTGACGGCGAGGCTTTCTTCGACGTCGCGCAACGTCCCGGGCAACCTTTCGTCGTATCTGCAGGAAAATCGAATATCCGTGCCACAGGAACACAATTCAACGTCTTTGCCTACCGGCTCGGCAGCGAGTTCCATGTTTCGCTGATAGAAGGCGTGATTGAAGTCAGCGATGCAGACCGGCCGGACAACATCCTGCGTCTCCTTCCCAACGAATGTGCCGAACTGCAAAACGACCGGTTTGTGAAAAAGACATTCCGGAACACGGATTTCCTGTTATGGAGAGACGGTATTTACGCTTTCGACAACGTACCTTTCACAGAGATTATCAAAAAACTGGAACTGTACTACGACATAACGATACACGTCAACAACCGGAAGCCGGACGCTTACAAATTCAACGGTAAATTCCGCCAACGCGACGGCGTAGTCAGCGTTTTACGCAAACTGCAAATGATTCACTATTTCTCATTTTCAAAAGATGACGAAAACAATATCATCACAATCAACTAATATCTTGTCCAACATTAAAACAACGAATGCCTATGGAAAAATAAAGAAATTAAAAACAGCGCGGGGCGTTTACGCCTCCATTTACCGAACGGGATGTCTCCCGGCCGGAACGAGTCAAGTATTCACTTTAAATATTCGAAAAAATATGAAAAAAGACATTTTATATAAACTATTATTTGAAAATTATGCCATTAAAAAACTTTTAAACATCATGAAACTTTCGGCAGTTCTTCTTTTCCTTTGCATATTCGTCTCTTATGCGGCTGATATTCATTCGCAAAATGCACGGATCAATATCAATGAGAATCATCTGACAATCGGCAAGTTCATCCATCTGGTTGAAGAGCAGACCGACTACCTGTTTGTGTACAGCCAGAACGAATTGAATACAAACGAACCTCTATCCGTACAATCAGGCTACAAGCCGGTAGTGCAATATCTGAACGAAGTTTTCGGGAAGTCGGAAATCAAGTATACATTCGAAAACGACTACATCGTCCTGACTAAACGAAATTCCCTGACAACAGTCACCGGACAGCAGCAGCAGCAAGGCCGGCAAATCACCGGCGTCGTAACGGATACGAATGGCGAACCCATCGTCGGCGCCAACGTTATAGAGAAAGGAAGCCGAAACGGTACGGTGACAGATATTGACGGAAATTTTGCACTGAACGTCCCGGATAACGCCGTATTGCAGGTATCCTACATCGGCTATATTACGCAGGAAATCAACGCCCCACCCGCATTGTGTGGGGGGGGGGGGTAAACCGCTCATAATCAGAATGGTAGAAGACCTCCAAACCCTGGAAGAAATCGTTGTTGTCGGATACGGAACGATGAAAAAGAAAGATTTGACCGGCGCCATAGCATCTATCGGAGGAAAGGATATTGCCGATCGCAAATCGACTCAAGTATCACAGGCTTTGCAGGGAGCAGTTTCCGGCGTAATGGTGACAAGAAACAATAATGCGCCGGGAGCATCCGCTACTATCAGGGTGCGGGGAATCACTTCAATAGGCAATACCGATCCGTTGATTGTTGTCGACGGTATGCAAGTGGATAATATCAACGACATTAATCCGAATGACATTGAAAGCATGTCGGTATTGAAAGATGCGGCGTCTTCATCCATCTATGGTTCGCAAGCTGCTGCGGGGGTTATCCTGATTACAACCAAACGCGCACAGGCGAACCAGTTCAACATAGAATACAACTATGAATATGGTATGGAGATTCCAACGGAAACTCCCGGGTTTGTAGACGTGATTCGTTACATGCAAATGACAAATGAAACAAGATGGAATGATGCGGGAAACGGATCAAACGAATATCCTACATACGGAAAAGATGTGATTGACAATTATTTCCAATTAAACAGGGACAATCCGGACAAATATCCCAATACGGATTGGAGTAAATTGATTTTCAAATCCTATGCGCCCCGTGAGAGTCATATATTTAAAATAAACGGAGGCAATGAAAAAGTACGAACTGCGGCGTCTTTAATTTATGATAAAACAGGAGCTATTTACGAAGAACGCACGTATGAAAGACTTACAGCCAGGATAAACAATGATTTGATTATCAATAAATATCTTGCCGCCAGTCTTGATATCAGCATGAAAAGGACGATAGACGATCAACCTTACACAAATCTGAATCTTTTACGTATTGCACGTTTTTCGCCACCGGTATATGCCGCAACCTGGCAGGATGGCCGTTATGCGGAAGGAAAGACGG
>JAIRYY010000211.1 GCA_031267485.1 Tannerella sp. | reverse complement strand
GGTCATCGCCTGTGCCTGGATTGCTTCACTTCGTTCGCAATGACGGAGAAAATACAATGCACAAAAATATCCCGCGTGAAGTTTAATACAATTATCCGGCTTATCCAAAATCAAAATCGGGCTTACATCCGCTTCGTCAATGACCGCATAGATATTATTGATATTCGGAAAAGTATCAAAACGCTATTCGCGTATTATCTTTGTCATCCTGTTTTACGGGTTTAAATATAGAGTTATGAGGAAATTATCAAATTTATTAAACTTATTAATGTTATTAATTATGGGAACAAATGTTCAAAACAGTAACGCGAGAGAATTTGTATTGTTCAGATTGCCTTATGAAAATAATGCGCTGGAGCCGACAATAAGTAAGCAAACGGTTGATTTTCATTACGGCAAACATGTTCAGGCGTATATCAACAACCTGAATGGCCTTATAAAAGGCACTCCTTTCGAAAATTATTCTTTGGAAGAGATTGTAAAAAAATCGGACGGAGGCATATTCAACAATGGCGCTCAGGTCTGGAATCATGAGTTTTATTTCAACACGTTTTCGCCGAATGGAGGGGGAGAACCGTCCGGCGCTCTGGCCGAAGTCATAAAAAATCAGTTCGGCAGTTTCGACAACTTCAAAAAGGAATTTAATGCGGCTTCGGTTTCATTGTTCGGTTCCGGCTGGGCATGGGTATCCAAAGATGAAAGCGGAAAACTCGTCATTACAAAAGAAAGCAACGCCGGAAATCCGCTGAAATCGGGACTGACGCCGCTTCTCGGATTTGATGTCTGGGAGCACTCCTATTATCTTGATTACCAAAACAGACGTGCCGATCATGTGAACGCGCTCTGGAATATCATCGACTGGAAAGTCGTTGAAAAACGCTTTGCGGGAAAATAACGTGCATACCCCTAAACCGTTATCGCCGAAATCAGCGGAAATGCATCGGCATCCCGCCTCGAACGGAAGTCTCCGTTCGGAGCAGGTGACTGCCGGTAATTACGCCGGCGGCGATAACGTTTCCGCACCTTATTTTTCCATCGTTTCGTAGATGGCGAAATTTTTTATCCGGGGTTCCGTTTTCGCACCGGTAATCTGCAACTTGATTTCGGTGACGGTACGGGGAGGAAACCGGTCGATGTGCTTGTGGCCGATGTTCGTTCCGAACGACAGTTCGACCCATTCGCCGTCCGTCTTACCGCTGACACGGTATTCCAGTACCCGTTCACCGTATGCGATATCTTCCTGCATCACGATGCGGTCAATGGACGTCGGCTGTTCCAGCCGGATGACATATTCCGTTCCCGTTCCTTCCGTCTGACGGAAAGGTGTTCCGTAATGTGCGCGGATCGCATCCCCCAAAAGTTCAATCTGCCTTACGTCCGCATCGGGAACCAGTCCCCTGTCGTCGATAACGATGCCGAGCAGCATGTTCGTGTTCCGTCCGACGCTGGTGGCGTATTTCGTCATCAGTTCATCTATGGTGAACATCATCGAATCCTGTCCCGCCTTCCAAAACCATCCGCCCTGGAACGAACGGTTCCAGCGCAGTGTGAAATCCGATTCTCCCGGACACCAGTAAGAAGCAAACGGATCGCCATTCAACCCGCTGATGACGATCGTGCCGTCGGCATTTGTTGTCGAATCGGCCGTCGACCAGCAAGGGTAAGGAGCGACGCCCTGTTCGTTTCCCACCCAGCGAATCAGGCTGGGATGGCCGTATGGCCCCTGAAACGCGATGGCGTCGGGCTGCAGTTTCTTCACCAGCGAGAGCACGTCCGCGCCTCCCTTTTCGGTAGCGAGCACACCGCCGTCGAACCATATCTCGAACAGTTCGCCGTAGTTGCTCCACAGTTCCGTCAGCTGCCGTATCACGATCCGGTTGTAGGCATCCTGCGTGATCGGCGCTCCAGGCTGCACGACGCCCGGATTATCCACGTGAAAATAACCGTTAGCCGAGGTACTCGCATAAATGCCCGGTTTGATGTTGTACTTCCGGCAGGAGGCGACAAAGTCTCCGACAATATCCCCTTTCCCGTCTTTCCATGGCGAATTTTTCACGCTGTAGTCGTGCGCTTCGGTTGGCCAGAGACTGAACCCGCTGCAATGCTTCGCCACCAGCACGGCGTATGTGGCGCCCAGTTTCTGCGCCGTTTCCATCCACTGATCCGTGTTCAGTTCGGCCGGATTGAATATTTCCGCATCGGGATGCGTACCCCACTGACGGAAATCATATTCCGGCCTGAATACGGGCATGTCCAAATGAATCAGTACGCCGATTTCGGCATCAGCCCATACCTGTTGAATCCCATTCGGTACAACCACTTCCACTTTTTCTTTCCCTTTGCAGGAAATAACCTGAGATAAAATGACGCCGCATGTGAAAAAAAACAGCATGCCTGACATAACCTGAGATAAAATGACACCGCATGCGAAAAAAAACAGCGTGCCTGACAATACAGATAAGTTTTTCATTTTGTTCGAATTTTATTCATAACATGTTTATTCAACGCGTATAATTTTCTACAAATGCAATAATATTATTAACATCACCACCTATACCAAAATTCTCATAGAATAAATCGGTACGGTTTCCATAATACGATACAACCGGATTGAGACCGTCAAACAAATCCTCCCGCGCTCGCTTTGTAAATATATATATTCTTTCCATAACCAATTCTTTTTGATATATTTTCAATATATCCCTTCGCCAAATTCGTAAATCAACTTCCAACCCTTGCTTGTTTTACAAAAATTCATAAACAAGTCTTCGGCAGACCATTCTATTTTTATCCCGTCGTCGTAATAGACTTCGCAGAACAGGCATGACTGCAAGTTGTCAGATATAAAATATACGTTCCGGTTATTCCATTCTCCTTTGAATATTCGCACTTTTACAATGGAAATATCCTTGACATGAGAAGTTTCAATTTCCTCAATTTTTTTTAAAGCCCACTCGGAAAAAAAACCGTTTTCAGGAGTATTAATCAACTCAAGGGATTGAAGTTTGGTCAAAAAATCTACTTCCTCCGGTTTATTGTCGTCGGAATGACATCCAAACAGGCATACCACTGATATAACAGAAACGATCCACAATGCCATTAATAATGTCGGTTTCTTTTTCATTATGTACATCATTTGTATTTAATTTTTTTATACTATGACGATATGAAACTCGCATGTTCATCTTTTTTTACGTAAACATCTGATTTTTCATGCTTCATTTCATATTTGCAAGTATTATACTTCACGCGGGATATTTTTGTGCATTGTATTTCTCCCGTCATTGCGACGATGGAAGCAATCCAAGTCGTTGCCTGTGCCTGGATTGCTTCGTTCCTCGCAATGACGGGGAGGAAGACTGCGATGAATAGCAATGCACAAAACCATGCCGAGCTTAGTATAAAATGATTTTTTTACTGTAATTTTTCAAACGGATTTACGCCCCCATTAATTAAACCGGGGGCTTTGTGGGATACCGTTCCTTGCCGTCGCCCTGAAAACGGATCTGACTTTACACAATCCGGTATAGATGCAGTATCTCTCCCTGCCGCTGCCGCAAATTTCGTCCGCGGAAACGGCGGACAGGCGGCAAGACCGTCCCCATAAAGCGGCCGGAAGCAGAAGCGCTAAATTTACAATTATGTTGTATAAAGAAATACGATCCATTTTAATTGTTATTTGCGTCAAAATTACATAACTGTTTTTAAAATCCCAAACGCATGGAATGAAATATTTTTCGGGAGCCGGATTATATTACTTTTCCTGCCGGAATGAACGGAGTCTCCCGTTTCCGCATAATTTAGCGGAAAGGGGAGCTAATGCTTTTTTATTGCATAAATCTATTTCGCATATAGTATTCAATGATAGCAAACCGTTTACAAAATCAGGAGGTAATTTGGCTGTCAATCAGCCTGATGAGTTGAGTTACCGCTTCTTCTTCCGGGATATTTTTCAGGACACATTCGCGGCCTTTGTACAGACTGATCCGTCCGCGGCCGGCGCCGATGTATCCGTAATCGACATCGGCCATCTCGCCCGGTCCGTTGACAATGCATCCCATAATGCCGATTTTAAGTCCCGTCATGTGGGATGTGGCGGCTTTCACCTGTGCGACTGTTTTTTGCAGGTTGAACAGCGTTCGGCCGCATCCGGGGCAGGAGACGTAATCCGTCCTGCTGATGCGTGCGCGGGCGGCCTGCAAAATGCCGAACATGTAGCTGTCAAGGGTTTTTGCAGACGGCCCGTTCGCGGCGCGATTGCAAAGCATGATTCCGTCGCCGAATCCGTCCGTGAGCAATGCGCCGAAGTCCGCCGCCGCCTTTATCTGAATGGATTCCCGGTCGGTTTCGCTGTATTCGCGCCGGAGTATGACGGGGACGTCACATTCCACATTCAGCAGGCGATGCATGAAAGCCCGCATTTCACCGACACAGTTGATGTGCGTGCCGTCAAGTATGACGACCGTGCTTTTATCCGTTTTAAGGAGTTGAATCATGCCGTCGTCCAGGTCGCCGTATGTCAGGCTGATAAATTTCGTTTCCGCGTCACATTCGACTAACCGGTCTCTGTCGCGGGCGGAAAAACAGGGATACGCGCCGGCAGGGGCGGACGGATATAGACGGTCGGCGTCGACGATATATTTGATGGACGGCGAATCCGCCACATATCCCGGCCCGGCGTATATCCAGTCCGGCTTCAGCCCGAGGTCTGTCGTGCGGTCGCCGTCCGTCCGGTCGGAAACGACGACGGGGGGCATATCGCCTCCAATTCCGTTTATCATCCTGCTTTTACGCCTTGACGGGCGTATGGGGTCGTATGACGGGGATGCGGCGGCGGTTATCGGAGCGTGGTTTTCGCGTGAGGCAATATAGTCCGCCAGCTTGCGGGCGACGGGCATTTCCGCTTCCGGGTCTTCACTCAATGACACGCGGATGGTGTCACCGATACCGTCGGAAAGCAGTACGCCTATGCCTACGGCGCTTTTTATACGGCCGTCCTCGCCGTCGCCGGCTTCCGTTACACCGAGGTGCAACGGGTATTTCATGCCTTCGGCATCCATGGTGCGAATCAAAAGCCGCATGGTGCGTATCATGACGATCGTGTTGGACGCCTTGACCGAAACGACGGCGTTGTCAAACTTCTCCTCGGCGCACAGGCGCAGAAATTCCATGCATGATTCGACCATGCCTTCGGGCGTATTTCCGTACCG
Organism: Tannerella sp.; assembly: GCA_031267485.1. Classification (GTDB taxonomy): domain Bacteria; phylum Bacteroidota; class Bacteroidia; order Bacteroidales; family Tannerellaceae; genus Tannerella. The sequence continues at coordinate 6,644 of JAIRYY010000211.1, read as the reverse complement.
GCTCATGATGCGGCCGGAAAGCGAACCGTGGTTGACGCCAACGCGTATTGCCGTGTTGTTTTCGCGGCAGCGTCTGAGGAACGGGACGAAGCGGTCGCGTATCTTTTGTTGTTCGGCGGAATATGACAGGTCCGTATATTCCCGGTTTTCGGTTTCACGCGCCCTGTCTACGTAATTGCCCGGATTGATACGGACTTTCTCCACATACAGCGCGGCCGCGTCGGCGGCTTTGGGATTGAAATGGATATCCGCCACGAGGGGGATGTCGTATCCCCTGTCGTGAAGCGCCCGGCGGATGTTCTGCAGGTTGCGGGCTTCCCGTTCGCCCTGGGCGGTAAACCGGACATATTCGGCGCCGGCCTCCACCATGCGTATGGCCTGTCCGACGGCTGCCTCCGTATCCATCGTGGAGACGTTTGCCATCGACTGGATACGGACGGGATACGTTCCGCCCAGCGGCGTATTCCCTATCTGCACGACGGACGAAAGCCGGCGTCTGTAGTTGAACAGGTCCATTAATTGGTTTTATGCTTGTAGGAGATTTTTTTCAGGTCTTCGTTCGCCCGGGCGATTTTATTTTTCAGACCCTCCCTGTAACCGGCCAGTTTTTCCCGCAGAGCGCCGTCGCCGGTGGAAAGTATCTGCGCCGCGAGGACGGCGCTGTTGAGAGCGCCATCAATGCCCACGGTAGCAACCGGTATCCCCGGGGGCATCTGCACGATGGCCAGAAGCGCATCCATTCCGTCGAGAGTGGAGCTGATGGGTACTCCTATGATCGGGACGGTTGTCATGGAGGCTATTACGCCACAGAGATGCGCCGCCATTCCTGCCGCGGCGATGATGACTTTGATGCCGCGTTCCCGCGCTCCGCGGGCAAATTCTTCCACGGCCTGCGGCGTACGGTGCGCCGACAGCGCGTGCATTTCGAACGGGATTTCCATTTCGTCGAGAAACGCGGCGGCCTTTTCCATTACGGGCAGGTCCGACGTGCTGCCCATGATAATACTCACTACGGGATTCATATTTTTTTGCATTTAAAGGATTGTTTACATTTCTCTTCTCATTCGCGCAACGGGTATTCCGAGCTGTTCGCGATATTTGGCCACGGTACGGCGCGCCGTCAGGTACCCCCTCGTATTGAGGGCTGCCGTAAGTTCTTCGTCCGTAACGGGTTTTTTCTTGTTTTCCGCGCCAATCACCTCCTTTATGATCTGTTTTATCTTGCGGGTCGAGATGGTCTCGCCGCTTTCCGTCTGCGTGGATTCGGAGAAGAAAAACTTCAGGGGATATATGCCGAAGTTCGTCTGAACGTACTTGCTGCTGCTGACGCGCGAGATAGTGGATATATCGTAATCGGTCCGTTCGGCGACGTCCTTAAGAATCATCGGCTTGAGTTTGCTTTCGTCGCCGGTCAGGAAAAACGCTTCCTGCAGCATGATGATGGCTTCCATCGTGTGTTGCAGGGTCTCCTGACGCTGGCGGACGGCATCAATGAAGCCCTGGGCGGCGTCCAGTTTCTGTTTCACGAAAAGGATGGCGTCGCGCATTTCCGCCGTCTGGTTGACTTTGTTGCCCGCATAGTCCTTCAGCATGTCGGAATATTCGCGGTTTACCCGCAGGTCGGGAATGCCGCGGCTGTTGAGCGTCAGGATCACGTCCCCGTTATTCGTCTCCACAACGAAATCCGGGACTATGCGGTTCATGATGGTTGTCATCGAATCGTCCCAGTTGCCGCCCGGTTTGGGGTTAAGCGACGTGATCTCGCGTATGATCGCCTTCATCTGTTCTCCGTCGATATCAAGCGCTTTCTGTATCTTACCGTAACGCTTGCGCGTAAATTCATCGAAATATTTCGTCAGAATCTCAACCGCAAGTTCCGATTCTTTCGTTGCCCTGCGTTTTTTCAGCTGGAGGATCAGACATTCCTGCAGGTTCCGCGCGCCAACGCCGGGCGGATCAAGTTCCTGTATCGTTCCCAGTATCCGTGCCAGGTCCTTTTCGCTGATGTCTTCGCCCGACTGAAACGCAATATCGTCGGCAATCGCGCGCATGTCGCGCCGCAAGTACCCGTCGCCGTCGATGTTGCCTATTAAATATTCGCTGATTTTCCTGTCATTTTCGGACTGGCCGTTCAGCTGCAGCTGCTGGAGAAGATAGTCGGAAAGGGACTGTTCGCTGTTGAAAAGGACGGTTTCCCGCCGTTCCTCCCTGCTGCTCATTTCCGTAAGTTTGTAATCCGGGATGTCGTCTTCGTTCCGATAGTCTCCGAGCAATAAATCCTCATTGGCATCCTGACCGTCGGAAGAACTGTCGTCCGCACCATAATCGGCCTCCTGTTCATCGGGAGAGTCCAATCCCTCTTCCAGCGCCGGGTTTTCATCAAGCTCGTTTTTTATACGTTCCTCGATCTCAAGCGCAGGGAGTTCCAGCATCCTTATCGTCTGTATCTGCTGCGGAGAAAGACGTTGCTGCTGTTTGAGCTGTTGCTGCTGTTTAAGTGTCATAAGGTTCAATTTCTTCTTTGGGGGACAAAGATAATGCAAGCCCGCCTCAATACAAAATAAACCCGTTTATTTTTGTTCCACTCGCAGCGCCGCCCCGCAACAAACAGTTTTTAACGTCAAATTAAAACTAAAGTTCCACGGATAATAATTCCTCTCCCAACTTGTGTAATGCCGACTGTATTTTTTCGCGTTGCGCCTTACGAGGTTTTTTCAAACCGGATGAATAGTGATGCAACAACTTTTGATTTATGCCACAATGATAACTATTTATATACCTTTCGCGCAAATTATTTTCCATGTTAAAAAACATGTTAAAAAAGGGGGGGGAGTACTCGAAGGGGGACTTGAACCCCCACAGCCGCAATGGCCAAGGGATTTTAAGTCCCTCGTGTCTACCGATTCCACCATTCGAGCCTGGGTCAATATGTTGTGAGCGGAAGACGGGACTCGACCCCGCGACCCTAACCTTGGCAAGGTTATGCTCTACCAACTGAGCTACTTTCGCGATAATTTTCCGAAATGCTTTTCGGGTAACGGCGGCAAAGGTAATGAAAAAAATAAATATGAAAAAAGTTTGCGGGATTTTTTTTGAAAAATATGTTTTGGGTGTCTGTCAGTTCCTTACTATCAGTTTGCTGCCGGTTTGTGCCGTATTGTATGGGCGCAGTCCATGCTTGCCCGGCCCTTCGACCGGAGTTCCGGTCCCGAAGCCGATTTCGTATTTCGAGCCGCATTTGGGACATGTGGCGTACAGTATCTCCCCGTCGACTTCGACGACTGTGCCCGGCTGTGCTTCGTACGGGCAGGAGCGGTCGAATGCCTTATATTCGTTTAACACCGTATGAACAACCAGCACGCCGCCGAATCCTCTTCTTTCCCCCAGTCCGGGGTTGATGTTTCTGTCGGTGTATTCCTTGCATGAGGGAATCGTTTTCAGTTCTTTATCTTCGAATGTGAGGTCCAAAAACAGATATACGGGAAATGACGGTATCGGGTTGTCGTACTCATCCGTACATGAGAAATATGACAGGAACAGGCAGCAAACAAGTATAATACGTCTCATAAGTGTTGTTTTAATGCAGTGAAAACGGATTAAATGACGGCTTGCATGTTTAACAGTTTCTGTTCCGCCTCGCTGACTTTTGAAAAGTTAAAGCCGCTGATGATTTCCTGTTTTAATGCGTCAATTGCATCGTTGCACAGATTGCCGATGCTTCCTTCGTGGGTGTGGACGATGTTTTTACCGGGAGTAAAATTACCGGCTTCCATGTCGAGGCCGACTTTTTTATAGGCGTCGCGGAATGGCATGCCTTCGCGGACGAGACGGTTGACTTCTTCGACGCTGAATATCGGCGCGTATCTGTCGTCGTCGAGGATATGTTCGTTCACCTCGATTTCGCTCATCATTCGCGCAACCATCAGCAGGCAGTCTTTCAATTCGTCGAACGACGGGAGAAATATTTCCTTTATTATCTGGAGGTCGCGGAAATAACCGGATGGCAGGTTGTTGCATATCAGCATTATCTGCTGTGGCAATCCCTGTATTTTATTGCATTTCGCCCGCGTCAGTTCGAACACGTCCGGGTTTTTCTTATGGGGCATTATGCTTGAGCCGGTGGTGTATGCGTCGGGCAGTTTGATAAATCCGAAATTCTGACTGTTGAACATGCAGGCATCGAACGCAAGTTTCGACAGTGTCGCGGCCACGCCTGCCAGGGCGAACGCCACGGTACGCTCCATTTTCCCCCGTCCCATTTGTGCGTAGACAACGTTATAGTTCATCGAGTCAAAACCGAGAAGCGCGGTCGTCATGGCGCGGTTTAGCGGGAATGACGAGCCATAACCGGCGGCAGAGCCTAAAGGATTCCGGTTGCATATCCTGTATGCGGCCTGCAGGAGCATAAGGTCATCGGTAAGGCTTTCGGCATAGGCGCCGAACCACAGCCCGAATGACGACGGCATGGCAATCTGCAGGTGCGTGTATCCGGGGAGCAATACGTCTCTGTAACGGTTGCTCTGTTCAATCAGCACGCCAAACAGTTCCGACATGAGGGAAACCAGTTCCCGTATCCTGTCGCGGGTGAAAAGTTTCAGGTCAAGCAATATCTGGTCGTTGCGCGAACGCCCGCTGTGTATTTTTTTTCCGGTATTGCCGAGGGTGCGCGTCAGCATCAGTTCAACCTGTGAATGAACATCTTCCACTCCCTCTTCAATAACGAAATCACCCTCTTCGGCCCCGCGGTATATTTTTTTCAGTTCCTCCAGCAGCGATTTCAACTCGTCCCGGGCAAGCAATCCCACCGATTCGAGCATTGTGATGTGAGCCATCGAGCCAAGCACATCGTACTTTGCAAGATAAAGGTCCATATCCCGGTCTTTCCCTACGGTGAAACGTTCGATATCCCCGTCAATCCGCGTATTCTTTTCCCAGAGTTTCCGTGCCATAACGCTTTCTCTATTCATAAGGCAGGTGCGCCACAATTTCCGATATTTTATCAATGGCGTCCTGCAGAGGTTTGGATACCATCGGCTTGATAAACGGGTTGAGTTCGGCGCGGACGGTCATTTTCATTTTCGTGTCGTTTTCGGCAACCTGTTTCAGTTGTATCCACATAAGCAGGGGAATGGGTGAGTTTGTCGTCGAAAACTTTATCGTTTTGTTCGGCTCCCGTTCCACGATTTGAAACACAACCGAACCTACGGGATCGACCGTAAAACTGCATGTGTCGCGGTCGAAAGTGAAATCTTTAATCTTATCCTGCGGAATGCGGTCGCGGACACGTTCGAGATTGGACATGTCGGACAGCATGGCAAAGATTTTGTCATCGCCATGCGGTATCGTCTTAACTTCGCTTGTGAAATCTGCCATATCAGCTATTTATAGGATCCCAGTTTGCCGGATCTTTACGCCATTCCTGCAATATCGTCACGTCGTTTTCCGTAATATAATCCGTGCGTAAGGCCTCTTCGATCACCGCATTATAGTTGGAGAGTGTGGTGAGAGGCACTTTGGCATCCTTGAAGTTTGTTTCCGACAATTCGAATCCATAAGTGAAAATGGCAACCATACCGACAACCTCGCATCCGAAATTCCGCACGGCGCGAACCGCTTTCAGGCTGCTGCCGCCCGTTGACACCAGATCTTCGATGATAACAACCTTTGCATCAGGCTTCAATTCTCCCTCGATCAGATTTTCCAGGCCATGATCCTTGGGTGCGGAACGAATGTAAACAAACGGCAAGCCCAGCAAATCCGCCACCAGAGCGCCCTGGGCGATGGCTCCCGTCGCAACGCCTGCAATAGCCGTGGTTTCAGGATATTTTTCACAGATGATGCGGGCAAGTTCTATTTTGATGGTGCTTCTTATCAAGGGATATGACAGCGTTTTTCGATTGTCGCAGTAAATCGGTGATTTCCATCCTGATGCCCATGTGAACGGATTGGCCGGCTGCAACTTAATGGCTTTAATCTGCAGCAGTTTGTTTGCAATAAGTCTTTCTAATGTCTTCATCGTCAATTATACGTATTTTCAGACGCAAAAGTAGTGAAATAAAATGAGATGAAAATACTTTTTTTGTTACTTTATTGTGGATTTTTATTTAAATCCGCGTCCTCCATATTTAAAAACGTTTATTATTAGCCTGTCTGTGTTTTCATCGGGCGAAATGTTAAAAAACGGGAAATAAACTTCCAAAGAACAGGGCGCACGGCATGAAAATCCGGGAATCACTGTAAAACAATCCCCGTCGTATCGCCCCGTAAAGTGATGTTCAATTTCGAATCCCTGTTTTTGGGCAGCCAGTTCATCCTTTCGGAATGGCTGTCCGTCAGCGTGATTTCGTGACGGCCGCTACCGGTGAAGTTTTCCGTTCCGACCCGGCTGTTTTCCACGCTCCACTTTCTGACGAGGTCCAAATCGATATTGAGCGTGCCGATCCGGCATCCGTTAATTTTGAAAAACTGGGCTTTCAAAGGCTCGATGATCCGCACGTCGCACGAATCAATACGGATATCGCCGTCGCTGCGGACTTTCACCGTATCCGTCATGACGTTGCGGATGTTCGTCGGGATGTCGCGCGTTTTGTTTATGACGTCGACATGCGACGTGTGCAGGTAAAGGTTAATGCCCGAAAACAAAA
>JAIRYY010000315.1 GCA_031267485.1 Tannerella sp. | reverse complement strand
GAACGACCGCAATGCGATTCGGATCGACCACAATGCGATTCGGATCGACCACAATGCGATTAGGAACGACCGCGATGCCATTCGGAACGACCGGAATTTGACCGGGATTAGAAGTTGTCTAAGTGGTTATCATAACTGTATCATTTCTTTTCATGCGGGTCTGTCTAAAAAGCCGGACCCCGTCATTGCGAACGAAGTGAAGCAATCCGGGTCGTTGCCTGCGCCTGGATTGCTTCGGGCTGCGCCCTTGCAATGACGAAGAAACACGACTGTCGAGATGGTCATGCAATCGGCAAATGTATCATTTATTTATAGACGAATCCTAAGTAACGTATAACCGGTGATTCAAAATCACCACAAAACATGAAAAATGGCCACAAATCATGAAAAATAATCGCCTGAAAAGTAATTATTATGCTGATATTCAGTAATTAAGTAACGTAAGGTAAATAAAATACAACAGTTATTTGTCCGCAGATTACACAGATGTTACGGTTTTTATGCATATATTTGCCTGCGAATTAACTTTAAAATACGATATGAAGACAATTATTGATTTATTTGAGACGAGTGTTGACAAGTATGCGGAAAACACATTTTTATGGGAGAAGAAAACGAATAAGTTTGAGCCGGTTACTTACGGGGAAACTAAAAGGCAGGTTTATCGCCTTGCCGCCGGCCTGCTGAGTTTGGGAGTACGGGCCGGCGAGAAAATCGCATTGCTGTCGGAGGGGCGCAACGACTGGGTGATTGGCGAGCTTGGCATACTGTATGCCGGGGCGGTGAATGTGCCGCTTTCGGTGAAGCTGGAAGAGAAAAACGACCTGATATTCCGCCTCCGACATTCCGAAGCAAAATATATCATCACTTCGGGCGCTCAGTTGAGGAAAATCCGGATGATTGCGAATGATTTGCCGCTGGTTGAGCACGTGATTGTGCTTGACCCGATTGACGCGTATGACGGAAAGGAGGTCCCGTTCGAAAACATTCTGGCGGCCGGCGACCGTTTTCTGGAGACGAACTATGATGATTTGACAGCCCGGAGCCGGGCTGTCAGGGGAGATGACATGGCCAATATCTCGTATACGTCGGGTACCACGGCCGACCCCAAGGGCGTCGTGCTTACGCACCGGAACTATACGGCGAATGTGGAACAGGCCATGTCGCTGTTCCAGATTGGACCCGAAGACAGCAACCTGATTATCATCCCGCTGGACCACTGTTTCGGACACGTGGCGGGCTTCTATACGTTTATGGCATACGGGGCAAACGTGGCAACGGTACAGGCCGGCCGGACGCCTATCGAATCGCTTAAAAATATCCCGCTGAATATCCGGGAGTTTAAGCCGACCATCATCCTGAGCGTGCCGGCTCTGGCTAAAAGCTTCAAGAAAAATATCGAGGCTACCATTCAGAAGAAAGGAAAGCGAATGGAGAAACTCTTCCGGAAAGCGATGCAAACGGCATACGAATACAACCGTGAGGGGTATAACAAAGGCGGATTTTTTCGAATCCACAAACGGATATTGCTGGCTGTTTACGACAAATTCATTTTCTCGAAGATAAGGGGCGCCATGGGCGGGAAAATGAGGTTTTTTATCGGCGGAGGCGCGCTGCTTGACATCGAACTGCAACGTTTCTTTTATGCCATAGGAATACCGATGTTTCAGGGTTACGGCCTTTCGGAGGCGACGCCCGTCATCTCGTCGAACAACCTGACGAGGCATAAACTCGGCTCTTCGGGAGTACTGGTGAAAAATCTCGACCTGAAGATACTGGATGCCGGCGGAAAGCTACTCCCGGCAGGCGAAACGGGAGAAATCGTCGTGAGGGGTGAGAATGTGATGTCGGGTTACTGGAAAAATCCTGCGGCGACGGCAGATACGATTCGTGACGGCTGGCTTCATACCGGCGACATGGGATATGTGGACGGGGACGGTTTCCTTTATGTCATGGGGCGTTTTAAGAGTCTTTTAATCAGCAGCGACGGCGAGAAATACAGTCCCGAGGGCATAGAAGAGGCAATATGCGACGGTTCCAAATATCTGGAGCAGATGATGCTGTATAACAATCAGAACCCGTATACGGTCGCGCTTGTCGTCCCGGACAGGGCACAGCTCAAACGCTACGTGGAGCGCATAAAGCCGGGGATTGAATGGGATACGGCGGAAGCCAGGGAATTGGCGCTCAAAAAGATACAGGAAGTAATCAACCGCTACAAGAGCGGGGGGGTATACGCCGGCGAATTTCCCGAACGCTGGCTTCCGGCAGCGATTGCGATACTCCCGGAGCCGTTTTCGGAGCAGAATCATCTGTTAAATTCCTCACTGAAAATGGTACGCGGAAAAATAGAGGGGAAATATAAGGACAGGCTGGAATATCTTTACTCTTCCGAGGGGAAAAACATCATCAATGAGAAGAATCTGTCGTCCCTGCGGTAACGGTACGGTATGCGGCGGCGGACAGGAGGATGTACAGCAGGATGGTTGCGGCGATTCCGGCGACGCCTGAAAGAGCGGTCAGTACGATAGCCGACAGGATGAGTATGTACTGCAGCCTGTTCTCTTTCCATGCGAGGGATGACATTTTCAGCGAAAACATGGGTATCCCGGATATGAGCAGGAGCGACGTGGCAACGGCCGATACGGACAGGCATATTAACAGAATCCCGGGCGCGGCGTCCGCAAAAAGTCCCGTGGGGAGCAGTCCCGTGCAACAGCCGTCGCCGCATGACGCGACAACCGGAGAAAATACGGCAATAACGGATGACCACAGGATGGCGTGCGCCGGCACGGGCAGTCCGATGAACGATGACGTCTGGCGGGTGTCGATGTTGAATTTGGCCAGCCTCAACGCGGAAAAAACGGGAATGGCAAATGCCGAAAGCAGGAACAGCTTGCCCGGCCATGCATGATTCCAGGAGAGGCTGTAAAGCAGTTTGTCGATAAAACTGAACAGTATCATCCCGGGAGCAACGCCGAAACTGACAGCGTCGGACAGCGAATCGAGTTCTTTCCCCATTGCGGAGTATGCTTTCAGCGTCCGTGCGGCCAGTCCGTCCAGGAAGTCGAACGCCGCCGCGGCCAGGATTGCCGCCAGCGCCACGTGATAATGGCCGGCCAGTCCCGATATGGACGCATAAAATCCAAAAGACAGACTTATGCAGGTCAGGGTGTTGGGTATGTGCCGGACGATGCCTTTCATTTTTCCGGCGCGGTATAAGTTATTTTACCAAGGCGGGCAATCGGGGTCTGGTTGCCGGTCACTTTCTGGTCCATCTCGACAAGAATCTCCGTGCCCAGGGGCAGGAACGTATCCACGCGCGAGCCGAACTTGATGAAGCCCATTTGCTCGTTGACTTCACAATATTCCCCCTCTTTTGCGTAGGTGACGATGCGGCGCGCCATTGCTCCGGCAATCTGGCGCGTAAGCACATCCACGCCGTAATCCGTCCGGACGACAATCGTCGAACGCTCGTTTTCCGTACAGCTTTTGGGCAGGTATGCCGCCAGGAAGCGTCCCTTCCGGTGCGAAACATGTTGAACCGTGCCGTTGACCGGGAACCAGTTCGCGTGAACGTTAAACACCGACATGAAGATGGATACCTGTATCCGTCTGTCGTGGAAATATTGATTTTCCATAACTTCTTCGATGGCCACGATGCTCCCGTCGGCAGGCGCAATGACAAGGCCTTCGGAGTCAAACGGGAAGCGGCGGTAGGGGCTGCGGAAAAAATTGAGGACAATCAAAAATAAAACGGTTGATACCGCAAGCACACCGTAAAAGATGAATTTGTTGCCTGTGGTATAATACAACACCATGTTTACGGTAAACAGTATCGTAAACATCGACAGTAACAAGCCTGTCCCTTCCCTGTGTACTTTATGTACTTTTATTCTCTTTATGCGGCGCATATCTTTTTAAGTGCGACAAAATTAGACTTTTTTTTCATAATAAAAAAACAGGATGCTCAAAAAATGCATTTTTCAATCTCGTTAAGCGTGATATACCACAGGTATCCATCCACGTGCCGATACCCCATATCCCGTATCAGGGCGATATAGTTTTTAATCTGGCGGTGGTGGCGCATTTCTTTTTGTTCTCCTGATTTGTAGTCGACAACCGTCACGCGGCTGTCACCGTCCGTCATAATGCGGTCCGGACGATGCGACTGTCCTCTGCCGGACAGGATTTCAGCTTCGGTCATGACCTGCATGGAGCCGTCGAACCATTTTTTCGCGGGTTCGCTGTCCAGGAGGCTCTCAAGCCTGTCTTTCAAAACCGTGGACTCGCCGCGGGTTATTTCGCCGGACAGGTATCTGGCGGAAATGGCCGTATCCAGGTCTTCATGCCTTTCGATTTCACTTAATATATCGTGCATAAGCAGCCCGTATTTGCGCTTTTCCTCTCCGGCGAATCCCCCTTTGCGATGCTGCAGGCGCAGCTGTATGCGTTCGTCGGGCGATACGGAATGAAAGCGCCGCACGTGAAGTTCTTCCGTTTCGTGCAGTTGCGCGGTCTTTTCCGTATGCCACCACGTCCCGCGTTCATAGATGTCCTGTTCAGCGTCCGGCGGGTTTTGGGTGTCCGCCAGCAGGCCGTCCCGCAGCAGCAGGGATATGGTTGTCGTTTCGGTTTTGGGTTTTGGCGCTATTGCAATCAGTTCCTCTTTCGCGCGGGTAAAAGCCACGTATAGCGTGTTGAGGTTGTCCATGTAAGCATGAAGTTTCTCGTGGAAATAACCGGCGGCAAAAAAAGTTTTTTTCAGCGCCCGGCTGTATTTGACGGGGAGGAAACTTATTCTGTCGAACGGTTTTTGCCGGGGAAGACACCATATAATCGCATCTTTCTGGTCTAATTTCCATTCCGTAAAAGGTATAATGACGGCTTTGAAGCCAAGTCCTTTAGCCTTGTGTATGGTCATGATACGGATAGCATTCTGAGTGTCGGGCGTGACTATTTTCTTCCGGTATCCCGTCTCGTCCCACCATGCGATGAATTGTCCGGTATCGGCTGTTTCGCCTGTCGAAAATTCGGCGACCGCATCGAGGAATGCCTGGATAAAGACAAGTTCATTTTCCGGAAAATCGTCTTCAAAAAGACGGAACAGCCCTTCGGTGAGTTCGTAAAGGGGGCGGCTGGACAGTTTTTCGAGTGCGGCCCGGATTTCGGGAGGGTAGGGGAGAAACAGCTCGCGGGAACTTTGCGTGGCGTCCGGCCTCCGGCCATTTGTCGCGCCGGAATCGCCGGGCAGTTCATTCCGCGGGTTTTCCAGCGTTGCGGCATGTTTTTTTCTCCGCAGGACGGCATGGGTGACGAGCGCCATGTGACGGTGATTGACGGCATCCGGCCGGTTGAGGTGTTTCAGCATCGCCACAAACCACCGTACCGAAACGGAAGCGTTTATTGTCAGCGAATCTTCGGAGATAATGTCGTATCTGTACGCCGATTCGGGATGTGCTTCCCTGTATGCGAGCAGCGTTTCCGCGACGGATATCCCCTCCTGTCCCGTCCGCGTGAGGATGGCCATATCCCGCAGCTCGTATCCGTTGTCCTGCAGCTGTTCGACGATGCGCGGCAACTGCGCCAGACTCTGCTCTTTCCAGCTCTGTTCCTCATTGTCTTCCAGAAACTGTATGCGTACATGGCCGTCCTTGCCGGCCAAAGGTTCCGAGACGTGCTGGAACGCGTTTGCATAGGCGGACACGATGCGGGAACTGTACAGGTTTTTTCCCTCGTCCGGCAGCGACGACTGTCCGGTTTCCTCGTTATATGCCTGTTGCAGAATTGCCGGGATATTGGCAAAAAGCATATTGTTAAATTCCACAATATGGCGGCAGCTCCGCCAGTTGACATCCAGGTTTTTCCCGGTTGTCTGTTGCGGGAAATCCTTTTTCACCTGACAGTCAAGCAACGTCCAGTCGGAATTTCGGAAGCGGTAGATACTCTGTTTCACGTCGCCCACAATCAGATTGCTGCGGCCATAGTCGAGGCTCTCCTTGAGCAGCGGGCGGAAGTTAGCCCATTGCATGCCGCTCGTATCCTGAAACTCGTCAATCATGTAATGTTCGATACGCGTCCCCGTCTTTTCGTAAATGAAAGGGATATCGTTGCCGTCAATTACCCTGTTGAGCAGTTCGGTTGTGTCGGCAATGAGCATTTTGTTTTTCTCTTCGCGCCACGACGCAATGTGTTGCGACAGGTCGGTAAGTATCCCCAGCGCATAGAAATTGCGGGCAATCTCGTTCGCCGTATGATAACCGGCGAGGTTGTCGAAAAAAGAAACGACGCTGCCTGTCAGTTCATTCATGCCGTCCGCGTAAATCTGTTCGGCTGCCTGTTTTTGCGCGGGCGACGCCGTTTTGGCGAGGTAGCCGTCCACGTTATCAACCAGTCCGCGGAACGTGGCGGCCGGTTCCTTCATTATTCCTGCGGCCAGTTGTTCGAAGAGGAAAAACACAGACCTGCTGCCGCCCTTGAACCCGGATGGCTGCATGCCATGCCGTTTCATCAGCATAACGCCCTTTTCGCCCAACTCCCTGGCCGTTTTCCGGGTCGACTGGATAATCCTGAAAAGTTCATTCTGGTAATCCGAAAGGAGTTCCTTTTGGTTTAATTCCTCCCGAATCTCGGGACTGTGCGACTTGTAGGTTTCCTTAAACAGCTGTCCGCCGAGCTTTATGATATCCCTCCGTATATCCCAGCCCCCGCCTTCTTCTATTTTGTCTTCGACGAAACGCAGCAGCCAGTTCATGAGCGCCGCGTTTTCACTTTTTTCGAGCGCGGCAAGCATGTTTTCGACCGCTTCTTCCATCATCCGGTTTTCGTCCAGTTCAATCTGATAGTTCCCCTGCAGTCCTATTTCGCGGGTAAACGCCCGGATAGTATGCTGAAAAAAATGGTCGATAGTGCTGATGTTAAATGCGGAATAGTCGTGCAGAATGGATATCAGTATCTCTTTTGCCCGGTTGCGGATGGCGGTTTCGTCATTTTTACCGTTGTCGGACAGCTGCGCGATATATCTGGACGGGCGGTTGTCGGCAAGGCGGAACAGTTCTTCCACGATGCGGCTTTTCATTTCGGCCGTCGCCTTGTTCGTGAACGTTACGGCGAGGATGTGCCGGTGCCGTTCCCGTCCCTTGAACAGCAGCGACAGATATTCGCCCGTCAGTGTGTGAGTCTTGCCTGTGCCCGCAGAAGCGCTGTATATCGTAAGCATGTATTCAGATGATTTTTGTCCTGCCGTATCCCTCTTTGACGAGGATATCCGCAACTTTCTGCCTGACATCGCCCTGGATGATGATTTCCCCGTCCTTAGCAGAACCTCCGACGCCGCACTTTGTTTTCAGTAATTTCCCGAGGGCGGCGAGGTCGTCGTTTTTCCCGCGGAACCCGGTAATCAGCGTAACCGTTTTCCCGCCGCGGTTTCGCTTATCCAGTGATATGCGCAACGACTGCTTTTCCGCATGTGGCGTTTCCTCCCCGGGATTATCCCCCGTATCGTATTGAAAGTCAGGTTTTGTCGAATAGACCATACCTGACCGGCCTTTCCATTCATTATTTTTCATACGTATTATCCAATGAAACAAATTTCGGCAAAAGTACGCAAATATTTTATCATGACAGTATTTATCCTGAATATATTCCGGGAGTATGTCAGGAAAATGAATAATAATGTCGGAAAAACGTACATGACATTGTCCGGTATTGTGATACTTTTGAAGACAAAAATATTGAAAACAATGAACAGACTGATTTACTTACTGATTACGGCCGCAGGGCTGTTGCAGGGCTGCACATCCGGCAAGCGTGCGCCGATTGACCGCGAAGCGCTGGTCGGACGGCATGCCGTGACGCTCGACAGCCTTTCCGCCGTTGAACTGCTGCAGGTCGGCAATGGGGAAATAGCGTTCGGCATTGATGCCACAGGATTGCAGACGTTTCACGGCAACACCATGTCGCACTGGGGGTGGCATTCCGCGCCCTGTCCGGTGGAGGGCGGATACGCCGCGCTCAGGCTGCAGGACTATGATTTTCACGGACGCACGCTGTCCTACCGCTCCTCGTCCAAAGGACAGGAAGCGCTTTATACATGGATGCGCGAAAATCCGCACCGGATTTGTCTCGGACGGTTGCGTTTCATGATTGGGAAAGAGGACGGCCGGCTCGTCGAATCCGGCGACGTGGAGAATATCCGGCAGACGCTGAATATGTGGAATGGCGTCATTGACAGTCGTTATACGGTCGAGGGCGTACCCGTTCGCGTGCTCACCTGCGTCGAGCCGGAAACGGGAAGTCTGGCGGTGAGGGTTCAAACTCCGCTTTTGCGGAGCGGACGTCTGCGGGTGGAATGGACTTTCCCCTACGGGCATCCGGGCGTGACCGGCGCCGACTGGGATAACCCGGAACTGCACCGGACCTTCCTCTTTTCCGGCGACAGTCATCGCGCCGACCTGCAACGGCAGATGGACGACATGCGCTACCATGCCTCCATTGCCTGGGACGGAACGGCCGAATTTGCGGAAGCAGCCGCGCACCGGTTCGTGCTGACGCCCGGCACGGAAGCGGAGACGCTGTCGTTTACCGTGCATTACGCGACGGAAAAAGCGGCCGCCGCGCTTCCTCCGTTCGATGGCGCGATACAGGCGTCGGGGAAACACTGGCAGACGTTTTGGCAGACCGGCGGGGCGATTGACCTGTCGGGCAGCCGCGACCCGCGCTGGAAAGAACTCGAACGGCGTATCGTGCTTTCGCAGTACCTGCTTGCCGTCAACGAAGCCGGTTCGTATCCGCCGCAGGAAAGCGGGCTTTTCAACAACAGCGGATGGTACGGCAAGTTTCACCTTGAGATGCACTGGTGGCACGGCGCACATTACGGACTGTGGAACCGCTGGCCGATGATGGATAAAAGCCTGAAATGGTATCGCGATATTTTACCCAAAGCGAAAGAACTTGCCGAGTCGCAAGGTTTTGCCGGCGCGCGCTGGCCGAAAATGATCGGTCCTGATGCGGAAGATTCTCCTTCGGGCACCGGGCCGCTGTTAATCTGGCAGCAGCCGCATCCTATTTTCTATGCCGAATTGGAGTATCGCCTGTATCCTACGAAGGAAACGCTTGAAAAATGGCGGGAAATCGTACATGAATCGGCAGAGTTTATGGCGTCTTTCGCCGTGTTCGACACAACGACGCAATATTACGTGCTCGGACCACCGCTGGCCACAGTCCCGGAAAACAACAATTACAGGGAATCATGGAATCCGTGTTTCGAACTTTCGTACTGGCGCACCGGACTTCGCCAAGCGCAAACCTGGCGCGAACGGCTTGGCTTGCCGCGTGAACAGCGATGGGACAAAATAATCGAACAACTTGCTCCGTTGCCTGTTTCGGACGGCGTATATCTGTCGCAGGAGAATATGCCCGACACGTATACAAAAATGAATTGGGAACATCCGTCCCTGATTGGCCCCGGCGGCATGTTGCCCGGCGACGGAACCAATATCGAAACAGTCAGGCGTACCGTTCGCAAAGTGTGGGAAACATGGCAATGGGACAGATGCTGGGGATGGGATTTCCCGATGATGGCAATGGCGGCGGCGCGTAACGGCGAAACGCAGATGGCTGTTGACGCTCTGCTGCATCCTTCCGTCAAGAACGGATATAACGCCGCAGGACTGAGTACCGGCGGACCGTTCCCATATTTTCCGTCGAACGGCGGTTTGTTGTATGCCGTTGCAATGATGGCGGCAGGCTGGGACGGAGCGCCCGACAAACATGCTCCGGGATTCCCCGACGACGGCAGTTGGACAGTACGTTACGAAGGACTGTCAAACGCGCCTTAATTTAAAATAGTCAAGTTAGTAAAAAATAAAAAGTAAAAAGTAAAAAATAAAATGGTATATAACTTTATCTCTCCGTGTATCTCTGTGCTCTCCGTGCCCTCTGTGGTTAAACGCTATTTCGACTGTTTTTTGTTTAACCGCAGAGATCACGGAGGGCACGGAGATACACGGAGAACATTTGTATTATTATACTATATTTATTTTGATTACTCCGTTTTAATCGACCATGTTATTTTTTACACAATACTTAAGGAAAATGAATACCAAGGACAGGTTAAAAAAATTTGTTGAATACAAAGGATTGGGGCGAAATCGCTTTGAAGACCTGGTCGGAATATCTTCAGGTTATATCTCCGCCAAAAGCCCTTCCGTAGGATCCGAAATAATTGAGAAAATTGTTAATGTCTTTCACGATTTAAACATCGAATGGCTTGTTACAGGGAAAGGAAAAATGATTAATACTCCTTATTTTCAGGAAACAGGAACGACGGAAAGGTCGAATTACAAAAAATTGGTTTATGCTCCGTTGATTGGCCGACATGCACAGACGGAGTATATCAACCGACTGAACGACAAATCATATATTGATACTCTTCCTACTCTGCCGGTTGTTACGGAATCCGAAAGCAAAGGAAGTTATATATGTTTCGAAATGAGGGACGACAGTATGAACGACGGATCGGACAGCAGTTACAATCCGGGAGATATACTGATATGCAGGGAGACGGATTGTACAAATCGGCAAAGAAAACTGTATTTCAACAAACCAAAGTCGTTTGTCATCGTTCATGCAAACGAAGGGATAACAGTCAGGCAAATCACATCTCATGATATTGAAAAGGATACGGTCGTCGTACATTCGCCCAACCCGATGTACGATGACAGTTTGATTCGGTTGCAGGATGTGAAAAAATTGTTTATTATTCTCGAATTGCAACGAATAGTGAATTAAAATAAAACGGTATATAACTCATCTCTCCGTGTATCTCTGTGCCCTCCGTGTCCTCTGTGGTTAAATAAAATCGGTTAGGAATGAAAAATAAATAACATATACCGGTTTCGAAAATCGCTTCTCCGTCCCAAGTCCCGCAGGGACGGCACTTGAATATCCGTAACAATCGGAGGTTGCCGTGGCAAAGTCCAAGTAAGTTCCGTCCCTGCGGGACTTTTGTCCCCGCATTATTTTTTCCGTAGGTCGCGACCTACGGTTAATAAAGTTCCGTCCCTGCGGGACTTACCGTT